>CAYXJA010000024.1:0-10258 GCA_964465425.1 uncultured Prolixibacteraceae bacterium
TATAACCAAACAATCAAGGGCATTACAAACACTCACTCTTCTTGTTTTGGCATTATTAATAATTAGTCTTCCTTTATCTTTATCACCAAATTCATCAAAATAAGTATGGCAAATACCTGCCCCTGTTTCAATTACAGGAATGGAAGAATTTTTTCTTACAAAATCGATTAAACTTTGGCTTCCCCTTGGGATTATAAGATCAACATATCCGTGAGCATTTAGTAGTTGAGCGGTTTCTTCCCTTCCAGAAGGCAAAAGAGTAAGAGTATTTTCATCAATATCATGTTTTTTAAGAATATCACGTATTACTCCCACTATTGCAGTATTTGAATCTATAGCATCGCTTCCTCCTTTTAAAATGCAGGCATTACCTGATTTTAAACACAAAGAAAAAACATCGAAGGTGACATTTGGACGGGCTTCATAAATGATGCCTATAACACCAAAAGGCACAGTAACTTTTGAAATCTTAAGTCCGTTTGGACGAACAGTCTCAGACAATACCCTTCCAACAGGAAATGGTAAGGAAGCTACATTTCTAATATCTGAAGCAATTCCTTTTATCCTTTCTTCAGTTAGTTTTAGTCTGTCATATTTCGGATCAGATTTATCCATACGTGATAAATCCTTCGAATTTTCAGTAAGAATAAATTCACAATTCTTTTCGGCAGAATCAGCCACATCATTTAGAATCTGATTAATCTTATCAGCTTCAAGTAAATTCAACTTTCTACTTGCTTCTAAAACCTTAATAAAAATTTGTTTACAATCCATTTCCTGATATTTTAACAATTCCTTTCTTCTTGCTATAAAAAAGATTAAAGAGTTTTATTTATTTATAATCCTGAAACTAAAAAAGGTACATATAGTCGTAAAAAATTATTGGCTTTGATGCTTTCTTTCCTATCTTTTCAACTGCATCTTCAGAATCATACTGAGATTTTCCAATACCTAAAGTATTTTCTTCAGCATCAACAATACTTATGATGTCACCTTGTTTAAAGAATCCATCAATTGAAACCACTCCAATTAGAAGCAAACTACTCGCATTATCACCTGTAAGTGCAGCTTTTGCTCCTTCATTAATAATAACCCGACCTTTGGCAAAACTACTTGAATGAGCAAGCCACTTTTTATTGCTTTTCAGTTTTTTTCCATTGGGTTTGAATAAAGTATATAAGACATCCTTATCTTCCAGAATATCAGTTATGATATTTTCTTTTTTCCCGTTAGCAATATATACAGGTATACCTTCGGCCGCAATCTTTTTGGCTACACTATATTTTGTATGCATTCCACCTCTTCCAAAACCTGATTTCTGAGAAGAAATATGTTCTTCCATCGAATGGTCTTTTACTGAAATTTCGGGAATAACTGAAGCTCCTTCATCCCCCGGCTTTCCGTTAAAAATTCCATCTACATTTGATAATATTATTAATGCTTCACTATTCATCATTGAAGAAATCAATCCGGAAAGTTCATCATTATCAGTAAACATCAATTCAGAAACAGAAATGGTGTCATTTTCATTAACGATAGGAATAACATTATTTTCAAGTAAAGTATATATACAGTTTTTCATATTAAGGTAATGTCTACGGTCGCTGAAATTTTCTTTTGTAGTCAGTACCTGAGCGCAAAACATTTTATGTTTTCCAAATAATTCTGAATATGTATTCATCAGTTTAACCTGACCTATTGCAGACCAGAGTTGGCGGGCAGAAACCGTATCAATCTTATTTTCAACAGGGAATAAAGCTCTTCCTGAAGCTACAGCCCCGGAAGATATAAGTATTACTTCAACACCATTATCTCTTAAATGAACAACCTGATCAGCTATATGCGAAATCCTTTGAACATCAAGAGAACCATCAGATGCGGCCAAAACATTACTTCCTATCTTTATTACAACCCTTTTATATTTTGATTGAGACATTTTTATAAAGCTTTAAAACATGACAAATGTCATTATTTTTATTTAAACATCAAAGAAAATACAATAAATAAAGGTGTTAAATTGATTGTAGTTAATATAAGAAAATTATCTATAAAAAAAGCGACAATGGAAAAATCCAATTGTCGCTTTTTTATGGAAGAAATTTATTTTATTCTTTCTTTTCAATCTTATTGAAAGAAGCCATAATTCCTTTGATAATAGATGAGCTGAAACCAGAATGTTCCATTTCATTTAATCCAGTGATAGTAATACCTTTAGGAGTTGTAACCTTGTCAATTTCTGCTTCAGGGTGAGAATTATGCTTCAGAATAAGTTCTGCGGCTCCTTTTGTAATCTGTGATGCTAATATCTTTGCGTCTTCAGCGCTAAAACCTATTTCTACCCCTGCTTGTATAGATGCGCGAATAAAACGCAACGCAAAAGCTATCCCGCAACCGGCAAGAGCAGTAGCAGCAGGCATTAGTTCTTCACTTATGAATAATACTTCACCCAACTTGCTGAAAATATTCTTAATTGCTTCCTTTTGTTCCGCTGTTTCATTAAAAGGAGCTATACACGACATAGATTCCTGAATAGAAATTCCGGTATTGGGCATAACCCTGAATAACGGAGGGTTACAACCAAGCATATCATATATATGACCTGACTGAATTCCTGTCACACATGATACCAAAACATGCTGACTTTTAACTGATACTTTAATTTCATTCAATACTTCATCAATCTGCCATGGTTTTACAACAAGCATAATTAGATCTGATTGCTCTACTGCTTTCAAATTATCATCAGTAGCAGTAAAGCCATCATTAATTATTGCATCCTTTCTTTTAGGATTCTTTTCAGTAAGAATGAGGTTTTCTTTTTTATATAAACCGGAAGATATTAATCCCTGGGCTATTGAAAAACCTAAATTACCTGCACCAATAATGGCAATTTTTTTAAATTCCATATATTTAATTTTAAGAATTTTCTGTTAATGCTTCTTTTAATTTTTCAATAAAGAACTGGGCATTTTCTTTTCTAAGATTGAGAGGAGGAAGAAGTCTTATTGTTTTTGCTCCTGACACTCCGGTAAATATTTTCTTCTCAAAAAGAAGTTTTTTCCTTAACTCAGCTATATCATTTTCGAATTCAATTCCAATCATTAACCCTATACCCCGTACATCTTTAATCTGAGGTATTTTTTTCAGTTCAGTCATCAGATAATTACCTATCTCTTCAGAATTTGATATTAATCTCTGCGATTTTAATACATCCAAAACTGCAATACTGGCAGAACAAGCAAGGTAATTGCCACCGAAAGTTGTTCCCAACATACCGGATTCAGCTTTAAAATCAGGGCTAATCAAAACACCACCGACAGGAAATCCGTTACCCATTCCTTTTGCCACAGTTATTAAATCAGGAATTACTCCTGAGTGCTGAAAGGCAAAGAAACGTCCGCTACGTCCATATCCTGATTGTATCTCATCAATAATGTAAACAGCATTATATTTTGAGCACAGATCTCTCAATCCAAGAAGAAATTCAGGCTGAGGAATCCTTATTCCACCAATACCCTGAATACCTTCAACAATTACTGCTGCAACATCGCCTTTTTGTAATTCTTTTTCTACAGAACTTAAATCATTCAAATCAAGGAAAACAACATCGTTCTTTTGATTTATCGGAGCAATTATTTTAGGATTATCAGTAACAGCAACAGCTGCTGAAGTCCTCCCGTGAAATGCCTTTTTAAAAGAGATAACTTTTGATTTCCCTGTATGAAATGATGCAAGTTTAAGTGCATTTTCATTAGCTTCTGCTCCACTGTTACACATGAATAGGCTATAATCATCAAAACCTGAAAGTTCTCCTAATTTTTTAGCCAATTCTTTCTGTAATGGATTAAGTATTGAATTAGAATAAAACCCGATTTTCTCAAGTTGAGAAGAAATTGCTGCAACATAATGAGGATGTGAATGACCTATTGATATAACAGCATGCCCTCCATATAGGTCAAGATATCTTTGTCCGTTTTTATCTATTACATAAACTCCTTCTCCTTTAACCAGTTCAATATTGAACAAAGGATATACGTTAAATAATTCCATAATTTGAGTATCTAGATAATTTTTCTTTAAAATGCTGATGCCTTAAGATTTAATCCTGATTTTTCATCAAGATCAAACATTAAATTCATATTTTGAACTGCTTGTCCTGAAGCTCCTTTAACCAGATTATCAATTACACTTATGACAACCAGTTTGTCGTTGTGTTTTTCAATGTACAATATACATTTATTTGTATTAACAACAAGCTTAAGATCCGGGTTTTCATTAGAAACTAATACAAAAGGATGACCTCTGTAATAATCTCTATATATGTTATATGCTTCTTCAATAGTACCTTCAAAATGAGTGTATGCAGTTACAAGAATACCTCTGCTAAAGTTTCCTCTTAAAGGCATGAAATTCAATGAAGGTTCATATTTTTCCTGTAATTGCCCAATACTCTGATTAATTTCCTCATTATGCTGATGGGAAAATATTTTATAGGCTGAAATATTGTTGTTTCTCCAGCTGAAATGAGTTGCTTCAGTTGGTTTCTGGCCTGCACCTGTTGACCCTGTTATTGCAGTCACATGTATTTCACCTTCTATCAATCCTTTTGAAGCCAAGGGCAACATAGCTAACTGTATTCCAGTTGCAAAACAACCCGGATTAGCAATATAGCGTGATTTTCTGATCAAATCTCTATTCAGTTCAGGCAATCCGTAAACAAAATCATTGCCTTCCCTTTTTAACCTGAAATCGTGACTTAAGTCGATTACCTTCAGATTATCGGGTAAAGTATGATTTTTTATAAATTCTACAGATTTTCCATGCCCCATACATAAGAATATAACATCCAATCCTGAAAAGTCATACTCTCCACTGAAAACAAGATCAGTCTCTCCTATCAAATCCTTATGAATGTCTGAAATCTTAACACCCGGATTGCTTGTGCTTTGAACGTAAACAACTTCAGCATCAGGATGATTAATCAGAATCCTTAATAATTCTCCGGCAGTATAACCTGCACCTCCTATTATTCCGGCCTTAATCATTTTTTATTTTTCAAAATTCTTATTAACAGCATTGAATATTTTAAGTTGGGTACCAAGAATTTTTGTAAACCCTTTAACATCATCTGCTGTCCATGCTTTATTGACTTCACCATACTCACCAAAATCTGACTTCATTAGGTCATTCGGAGAATCTACTCCAACGAGCTGAAAGTTATATGGTCTGAGCTTTATAAAAACTTTACCATTTACATTTTGTTGTGAATTTTCAAGGAATTTTTCAATATCCCTCATTACCGGTTCCAGATATAAAGCCTCATGTAAAAACATACCGTACCAATTACCAAGCTGCTCTTTCCAATACTGTTGCCATTTAGTCAAAGTATGTTTTTCAAGCATTTGATGGGCTTTTATAATAATCATTGGTGCTGCAGCTTCAAAACCCACCCTTCCTTTAATTCCAATAATTGTATCGCCAATATGCATATCACGGCCAATAGCAAATGGGGATGCCAAACGGTTTATTTCACGAATAGCATCTACCGGATTTGTATATTTTTTATCATTAACGCTTGAAATTTCTCCCTGCACAAATTCAATAGAAATTTCTTTTTCTTCTTTTTCAATTAGCTGACTTGGATAAGCATTTTCAGGTAGTGTCTTTTCAGATTTCAAAGTTTCCTTTCCACCAATACTTGTTCCCCACAATCCGGCATTAATTGAATACTCCATTTTTGTAAAATCAGCTTCAAAACCATGTTGTTTCAAATAGTTGATTTCATATTCTCTTGTAAGTTCAAGATCTCTTGTTGGTGTGAGTATTTTAATTTCAGGAGCAAGTACTTCGAAGGTAAGGTCAAATCTAACCTGATCGTTACCTGCACCTGTACTTCCATGGGCGACATAAGCAGCTCCAATTTCCTTTGCATATTGAATAATTGCAATAGCCTGAAATATCCTTTCAGAACTTACTGATATTGGATAAGTATTATTCCTTAATACATTTCCAAACACCATATATCGTATGCTTTGATTGTAATATTTTTCTGTAACATCAATCGACACGTGACCTTTTGCACCTAATCGATATGCTTTTTCTTCAATAATCTTAAGGTCTTCTTCTGAAAATCCACCTGTGTTGGCAATTGCAGTATAAACTTCCAAACCTTTTTCTTTTGCCAGATACATTGCACAAAATGAAGTATCCAGTCCGCCACTGAAGGCTAAAACAACTTTATTGTTTTTCATAATTATATTAATTCTGTATTATAAAAAATACAATTCCTAGTAGTATGTGAAATCCTAAATAATTTATATATCAAATATAAGGAATGAACCTTTTTTTTTGAGTATTTATTACTGATTAATAATATTATTAATTGAAAAATCATATTTAAAAAATGGTGCCGCTTTAAAAATTTACTAACCCAAATACCAATGAAGTATTGTATTGCATCATAATAGAAAACCAATTACACGTTGAAAAAATGCAATTTTATCAATACAACTGATTTATGAAATTGCGAATTACCAGCCATTGGAATATGCGGCACCATTATATTATTGTTTTTTAAAAAATTTCAATTTTGATATTAAAGAAGACTCATATCCTTTAGCATGAGCTCGTTTCAGCCAATTTTTAAAAGAAAAAAACTTATCTTCTTTTTCTTCTTTCTTAATCTCTTCTACTTCATCTTTCTTCTCCCATTTGGGATCATAAATCATTGCAGTACAAAGACATTTTGTTCTTTGAGTACGCATTAGTATGTCGTAATTAACACAACTTTGACAGCCTTTCCAGAACTCCTGATCGTCTGTAAGTTCAGAAAATGTAACCGGTTTATACCCCAATTCCGAATTTATCTTCATTACAGGCAATCCGGTTGTAAGACCAAATATTTTTGCATCCGGAAACTTCTTTCTTGAAAGATCGAAAGCTGTCTTTTTAATTCTTTTAGCTAAACCCCCTCCACGATATTCAGGCACCACAATTAATCCGGAATTGGCTACATATTTATTGTGCCCCCATGATTCAACATAACAAAAGCCGGCAAACTTTTCTCCGTCCAAAGCAATGATAGCTTTTCCCTCCTTCATCTTATCAGCTATATATTCAAAAGTTCGACGCGCAATACCTGTTCCCCGTGCTATCGATGCCTGCTGTATTGTATCGTTTATTTCATCTACATACTTAATGTGACTTTCATCAGCAACAAGTACTTTTACTTCATCCATTTCTTTCATTCTCTTCTCCTTAAACAATTCTACCTTTAATGTTAGGCATTATTTCCTCTAAAAAATAAATAACATCTTCTCTTTCAACACCTTCTCTCAATACTAAAAAAATAGTGTCATCTCCTGCTATCGTTCCCAATATCTCAAATGATTTAACCCCATCAATAAGGGAAGCTATAGAACTTGCAAAAGCCGGCCTTGTCTTGACTACTGCTATATTTGATGAAAAATCAATCGAAACAAAACCATCTGCCAAATATTTTGCTTCCTCTCTTAATCCAATATTTTCAGTCGGATTTGAATCTTTTGGAAGCATGTACACATATTTCCCATATGAATCCGGAGTCTTGACAATCTTTAAAGCTTTAATGTCTCTCGACAATGTCGCTTGTGTCATTTCAAATCCTTTACGTTTTAATAACATTAGCAGTTGCTCCTGGCTTGTAACAGTATTTTGGTTTATTACATTGCGTATTGCAACCTGTCTTTGTAACCGCGCTTTCATTTGGTTTGTGTATAAATATTCAAATTCGATGCAAAAATATTCATTTAAATTATGTATCCAATATTTTTTTATAAAAGTTTACTATTTTTGCATCGTAATTAAAATTGCATACTCTGTGAGACCAAAATATTTAAAAAAGAGTTTTTCTAAAGAAACAAATGCGTTTAACTGTTCAATCAGATAAACGCATTTTTTTTATGTACGAAATGATAAAACAAGGAACATTGAAAAAAGTAAAGCTTATCTTAGAAGATGGATCTGTTTTTACAGGTAAATCCTTTGGTTGTGAAAAATCGATTGCGGGAGAAGTCGTTTTCCACACAGCAATGGTAGGATATCCGGAAAGTCTTACCGACCCATCATATTGTGGTCAGATTCTGGTTACCACTTTCCCGATGATTGGTAATTATGGCGTCCCGGTTGATTCAGTCAGCGATGGAATCCATGATTTCTTTGAATCAGATAAGATTCAGATATCTGGATTGATTATTTCCGACTACTCATTTGAATACAGCCATTGGAATGCTGTAAAAAGCTTGGGTGATTGGCTTAGTGAGAACGGAGTGCCCGGTTTATTTGATGTGGATACAAGAGCGTTAACAAAAGTTCTTCGTGAAAAGGGATCTTTGTTAGGCAAAATTGAATTCGAAGATGATCCGGTTGATTTTTACGATCCCAATATTGAAAACCTTGTTGCTAAAGTAAGCACTGATAAGGTTGAATTTTATGGAGAAGGAGATTTGAATGTTACACTTGTTGATTGCGGTGTAAAGAATTACATAATCCGCTGTCTTATCAACAGGGGTGTAAAAGTCAAAAGGGTTCCCTGGGATTATAATTATCTGAATGAAGATTATGACGGACTCTTCTTTTCTAACGGACCCGGTGACCCTGCAATGTGTGACGTTACCGTCGGTTATATCAAAGAAGCGATAAAAGACAACAAGCCAATAATGGGTATATGTCTTGGCAATCAATTGCTTGCCCGTGCCGCAGGCGCCGACACCTATAAACTTAAATACGGCCACCGCAGTCATAACCAGCCTGTGCTCCTGGCAGGAACTAATCGCTGCTTCATTACTTCCCAAAATCATGGATATGCAATTGTTAATGATACTATCCCTGAAGACTGGGAACCTATGTTTATAAATGTAAACGATAATACCAACGAAGGTATTCGCCATAAATCAAAACCTTTCTTTTCCGCTCAGTTTCACCCTGAAGCTTCCAGCGGACCTGTCGATACCGAATTTCTCTTCGACGATTTTGTAGAAAACATCAGGAAAAACAGATCTAAATAACAAGCAGCAATGGAAAATTTCAAATCACATATAAAAAAAGCAATAGTTCTCGGCTCGGGTGCACTTAAAATAGGTGAAGCCGGTGAATTTGACTACTCCGGCTCTCAGGCTTTGAAAGCCCTCAAAGAGGAAGGTGTGGAAACTATTCTTATAAATCCCAATATTGCTACTATTCAAACCTCCGACGAAATTGCCGATAAAATATATTTCCTCCCTGTTACTCCTTTCTTTGTTGAAGAAGTTATTAAAAAGGAAAAACCTCAGGGTATTCTGCTTGCCTTTGGTGGACAAACGGCTCTAAACTGCGGTGTTGCTTTGTTTGAATCAGGTGTTCTTGAAAAATATAACCTTGAAGTTGTAGGTACTCCTGTTCAATCAATTATTGACACTGAAGACCGTGACATCTTTGCACGTATTCTAAAAAGCATAGATGTTAGTACTCCGGCAAGTATTGCCTGCCAAAATATGGAAGAGGCAAAAAAAGCTGTAGAGACTATCGGATTCCCGATTATCATTCGTGCTGCTTATACTCTCGGTGGACTTGGCTCAGGCTTTTGTTCCAGTATGGAAGAACTGGAAGTACGTGCTGCCAATGCTTTCTCATATTCACCCCAAATACTTGTTGAAGAATCAATAAAAGGTTGGAAAGAAGTTGAATACGAAGTTGTGCGTGATATTTACGACAACTGTATCACTGTTTGTAACATGGAAAATTTCGATCCACTTGGAATACACACAGGGGAAAGTATTGTTGTTGCTCCTTCACAGACTCTTTCAAATAAAGAATATAATAAACTAAGAGAATTATCAATTCGTATAATTCGTCGAATAGGTGTTATTGGCGAATGTAATGTTCAGTTTGCTCTTGATCCTTTTTCTGAAGACTACAGAGTAATTGAAGTTAACGCCCGATTAAGCCGTTCATCAGCTCTGGCTTCAAAAGCCACAGGTTATCCTCTTGCTTTTGTTGCTGCTAAACTTGGTATGGGTTATGGGCTTCATGAACTTAAAAACTCAGTTACAAAAGTAACTACAGCTTGCTTTGAACCTGCCCTCGACTATGTCGTATGTAAGATTCCCCGCTGGGATTTAAGCAAATTTGTAGGAGTATCTAAACAAATTGGCAGTTCGATGAAATCTGTTGGCGAAATTATGGCTATAGGCCGCAATTTTGAAGAAGCCATACAGAAAGGACTCAGAATGATTGGTCAGGG
>CAYXJA010000024.1:10358-12697 GCA_964465425.1 uncultured Prolixibacteraceae bacterium
GAAATTCCTGATGAAACAATTATTCATGCTAAAAAAATTGGATATTCAGACTTCCAAATAGCCCGAATGGTTTTAAAACCAACAATTTCAGGAATGTTTGCAGGGCAATTGGCTGTAAGGGAATATCGTAAGAAAAGAGGAATAACTCCTTTCGTAAAACAGATTGATACTCTGGCCGGTGAATATCCTGCTCAGACAAATTACTTATACGTAACTTATAATGGCGTCGAAAATGATGTCGATTTTCCACATGATGACAATTCTGTTATTGTTCTTGGATCTGGGGCTTACAGAATCGGCTCTTCTGTTGAATTCGACTGGTGCGGTGTAAATGCAGTTAATACTGTTCGTAAAGAAGGTTACCGCTCTATAATGATTAATTATAATCCTGAAACAGTTAGTACAGATTATGACAACTGCGACCGCCTTTATTTCGATGAACTTTCTTTTGAAAGAGTAATGGATATTATTGACCTTGAGCAGCCTATGGGCACTATTGTCTCTACCGGAGGTCAAATACCCAATAACCTTGCAATGAAACTGCATAATCAGGGAGTAAAAATTCTTGGAACATCCCCAGTTAAAATCGATAATGCAGAAGACCGTCAGAAATTCTCATCTCTTCTTGATACACTTGGCGTTGATCAGCCCAGATGGAGTGAACTTTCAACAATTGAAGAGGTTCACAAATTCATCGACGAAGTCGGATTCCCTGTATTGATCCGTCCATCATACGTGCTTTCAGGTGCAGCTATGAATGTTGTATCTAATAAAGATCAGCTTGAACATTTCTTAACTCTTGCTGCCAACGTTTCGAAGGAACACCCTGTTGTTGTTTCCGAATTCATAGAACAAGCCAAGGAAATTGAAATTGATGCAGTTGCCGATAAGGGTGAAATTGTTGCTTATGCTATTTCAGAACATGTTGAATTTGCCGGTGTACACTCCGGTGATGCAACAATAGTTTTCCCTCCGCAAAAACTTTATATTGAAACCATCAGAAGAATTAAAAAGATTTCAAGAAAAGTAGCAAAGGGACTTGAAATTACAGGGCCATTCAATATGCAGCTTCTTGCCAAAGACAATGATATCAAAGTTATTGAATGTAATCTCAGGGCATCAAGAAGCTTTCCTTTTGTTTCAAAAGTTATGAAGATTAATCTGATTGAACTCGCAACAAAGGTCATGCTTGGTGCACCATATTCAAAACCTGATAAATCTTTGTTCGAACTTGATTACGTGGGAGTAAAAGCTCCTCAGTTTTCATTCCACCGTCTTCTCAATGCAGACCCTGTCCTTGGTGTCGACATGAGCTCTACCGGTGAAGTTGCATGTATTGGAGATAACTTCTATGAAGCTATTTTGAAATCAATGCTTTCTGTTGGATACCGTATTCCAAAGAAAAATATTCTTATATCTTCAGGCCCGGCAAAATCAAAGGTCGAATTGCTTAAACCTGCTGCCTTGCTTGCTCAAAAGGGTTTCAATATTTATGCTACCGACGGCACTTACCGTTTTTTAAGAGATAACAATGTAAAGTGCTCATTGATTCACTGGCCGGATGAAGAAGATTCAAGACCCAACATAAATGAATATATCAGGGAAAAGAAATTTGACCTTGTTATTAATATTCCAAAAGATCATACAACCAGGGAATTGAGCAATGGATATCGCATCCGTAGAAATGCAATTGACTATAACATACCGTTGATTACCAACGCCCGTGTTGCAAGTTCATTTATTTATGCTTTCTGCAAATATAATATTGAAGACCTTGCTGTCAAATCATGGGATGAGTACAAATAAAAAAAGCTGTCATATGACAGCTTTTTTTTTATTTGTACTTCTGATCTAATGGCTAATCAAAGTTTCAACTTATATAAAGCATAACTTATAGCCGGAGTTTCAATTGTATAATCATCACCTTTAACCTTCATTTTCATTTCATCACCTAATAGCAAGGTAAACCCTTTTGCTTTGACATTCAGCTTAAAATTCGCTTTCTCAGCCCTGTCAGCAGGATTGAAAATGCACAGAATTACTTCATTGCCACTTGCTCTTGAATAAATATAAGGGTAAGTATTTTCCTTTGCAAACACAGGTACAAACTCAGCGTATGCTGTCAATGCTGCTTCTTTACCCTTTAAATCAACAAGTTTCCTGAATTTATTCAACAACGAATTAGGATCTTTCTCCTGAACATCAACAGTTGGTGCATCAGTAGCATTGTCGACCGGAATGTATAACGATGCCGGATCACCAGTTGAAAAACCAAGATTCTTACCCTGAGCCCATTGCATTGGAGTTCTGTTTCCTGAACGCGGAGGATATGCTCCTTC
>CAYXJA010000024.1:12797-13988 GCA_964465425.1 uncultured Prolixibacteraceae bacterium
CCCTGAAACCAATGAAAGAAATCGGTATGAAAAGCATTATCCAAAGCATCCTTAGGTCCTGACCATTCAGCAACCATAAATGAACCGGGATATTCCTTATCCATAAGCTGCCTTATTTCCTGCCAGAATTGTTTTGTTCCTTCATCTCTTGCATTGAAAAACTGATCATTACCTGAAATATTTGCATTTTTCACCAAAGCTCCGGCCATATCTGCCCGGAAACCATCAGCACCCATGTCCATCCAAAACCTTAAAACATTCTTGAGCTCTTCTCTCATTGCCATTATATCAGGATGATTAACAGGCAGCATCCATGGTTCTTCAGGTTTGGTAAAACCAAAATTCAATGCAGGCTGATTCCAGTAAAAATTACGCATAAACTGACCGTTTCTCCTGCTATAACCTTTTATAAATGAATCTTTGTATGCATCTGGTGGATTTACCCAGGTATTATTTGTCCAGATATACCAGTTTGAATATTTGTTAGGCTCCTGCTTTGCTGATTCCTTAAACCACGGATGATCAATTGAAGTATAGCTGATAACCCAGTCAAATATTACCTTAATTCCTCTTTTGTGAGCTTCATCAAAAAGACGCTTAGCATCGTCATTTGTACCATAACGGGGTGCTACTTTATAATAATCTGAAATATCATAACCGGCATCACGGAATGGGGATTCAAAAAACGGATTCAGCCATATTGCATCAACACCCAGACTTTTAATATAATCCATCTTTTCAATTATCCCGTTCAGATCTCCTATCCCATCACCATTGGTATCATAATAGGTCTGCGGATATATTTGATAAAAAACCGCATTGTGCGACCATTCAGGACAATTCGGAATATTCGACTTACCTGTTATCTGTATTACTCCTTCCTGAGCAAAAACAGTATTCAGATGTAAAATTCCGAATAAAACTAATGTTATTAATAAACCTATTTTTCTCATATATTAAATGAATTGATTTGATTGATTTCAAATTTAAGACAGTTTCCCTAATTAATTAGCAATCAAAATCTCCTATGAAAGAAATTTACGGTTTAGAATGTTTCAAAAGGTGGTGTAATTTGTTAACTGACTTTATAAGGAACAATTATCTGCCTGCTTTTTCATAAATTTTATAAATGATATCCAGATGTTTGGCTGCAAGAGTAAGTGGCATTTGCAATTCCTCTTCACCCAACAA
>CAYXJA010000025.1:0-13974 GCA_964465425.1 uncultured Prolixibacteraceae bacterium
ATAATTTGTAAAAGGTAAGTAGTATGAGTCGTTCATTGAAAAAAGGGCCTTTTATCGCATTCAAGCTTGAAAAGAAAATTCTTGCCATGAATGAATCAGGTAAAAAGAGCGTAATAAAGACATGGGCCCGTGCATCAATGATTTCTCCTGATATGGTTGGACACACAATAGCTGTTCATAACGGAAACAAATTCATTCCAGTATATGTGACTGAAAATATGGTAGGCCACAAATTGGGTGAATTTGCACCAACCCGTACGTACAGGGGACACGCCGGAAATCGTAAATAGGCGTGAGTTGTTAAAATCATCTTAAAAGAAAGACAATGGGTGCAAGAAAAAGAAATACAGCTGAAAAGCGAAAAGAAGAAAGAAAGAATCAATACTTTGCAGTTTTGCGTAACTGTCCGACTTCTCCAAGAAAAATGAGGCTTGTAGCCGATATGATCAGGGGAATGGAAGTTAACAGAGCACTTGATGTATTGAAATTTTCATCGAAAGAAGCTTCTCAAAGAGTAGAAAAGCTTTTACTTTCTGCGATAGCCAACTGGCAAGCAAAGAATGAAAGTGAAAGGCTTGAAGAGAGTAAGCTTTTTGTGTCGAAAATATATGTTGATTCGGGCAGGATGTTGAAAAGGATCAGACCTTCCATGCAAGGCAGGGCTCATCGTATTCGTAAGAGATCGAATCATGTGACAGTATATTTGGATAGTAAAAATCCTGTAACCGAATAATCAAAAATAGTAATACATGGGACAGAAAACTAATCCGATTGCAAATCGTTTAGGAATCATCAGAGGTTGGGATTCCAACTGGTTTGGTGGTAACAATTACGGCGATAAGCTTGTAGAAGATTACAAAATTCGTAAATATTTGAATGCACGTTTATCAAAGGCGAGTGTTTCAAAGATTATCATCGAAAGAACCCTTAAGCTTATCACTATCACTGTTCACACATCAAGACCTGGTATTATTATTGGTAAAGGTGGTCAGGAAGTTGACAAGCTTAAAGAAGAGTTGAAGAAGATTACTTCTAAGGAAGTTCAGATCAACATCTTCGAGATTAAGAGGCCAGAAATGGATGCTCAGATAGTAGCAGGTAATGTTGCCCGACAAATTGAAGGCAAAATTGCTTATAGACGCGCAGTAAAAATGGCCATAGCATCAACGATGCGTATGGGTGCTGAAGGAATCAAGGTGCTGGTTTCCGGACGTTTGAATGGCGCAGAAATGGCTCGTTCTGAGATGTACAAAGATGGTCGTACTCCACTACACACACTGAGGGCAGATATTGATTATGCTTTAGCAGAGGCTCTTACCAAGACTGGGCTAATTGGTGTGAAAGTTTGGATCTGCAAAGGTGAATTATATGGTAAACGCGACCTTTCACCAAATGTAGGTATGAAGAGTGTGAGTAATACAAAGAGCAGCGGAGCACCGAAAGGTGGACCCCGCCGGAAAAAGAAGTAATTAACCCTTAGATACTTATAAGGATGTTACAACCAAAGAAGACAAAATTCAGAAGAGTACAAAAGGGAAAAATGAAAGGTGAAGCCCAGCGTGGGAATCAGCTTGCATTTGGATCATTTGGAATAAAGTCGCTCGAATCGGCCTGGATCACTGGCCGTCAAATAGAAGCAGCTCGTGTTGCCGTAACAAGGCATATGCAACGTCAGGGACAAATCTGGATTCGTATCTTTCCCGATAAGCCAATTACGAAGAAGCCTGCAGAGGTTCGTATGGGTAAAGGAAAAGGTGCTCCCGAAGCATTTGTTGCACCTGTTACACCAGGTCGCATCATAATCGAAGCAGAAGGCGTTCCGTTTGAAATGGCAAAGGAAGCACTCCGTCTGGCAGCTCAAAAGTTGCCAATAACAACAAAATTTGTTGTAAGACGTGATTTTGTGGAAAATAATGCCAGCGAATAGTAATAACATCAGAAACAAAATTTATAACTGATGAAAGTTTCGGAAATAAGAGAGTTATCAACAAAGGAAATCGTTGAAAGAATCGATACAGAGAAGGAAAAACTCGTACGGATGCGATTAAATCATGCAGTAACGCCACTTGAAAATCCTATATTAATAAAGGATGTCAGGAGGAATGTTGCAAGATTAAGAACTGAGTTGCAGAGCCGAATGTTAACTGAGAAAAAGTAATTCAATAACGATGGAAAATTCAAGAAACCTCAGGAAAGAACGTATCGGTGTTGTAGTGAGTAATAAAATGGATAAAACCATTGTTGTTGCCGAAAAACGTAAAGTAAAGCATCCTATTTACGGTAAATTCGTAAATAAGACATCTAAGTTTTACGCTCAGGATGACACAAACGATTGCAACATTGGCGATACAGTAAAAATTATGGAAACCCGTCCTTTAAGTAAGACAAAAGGATGGAGATTAGTAGAAATCATTGAAAGAGCTAAGTAATCATGATACAACAAGAAAGTAGATGTACTGTGGCTGACAATAGTGGAGCCAAAGAAGCGCTTGTTATCAGGGTACTGGGTGGTACCGGAAAACGCTATGCTTCGTTGGGAGACATGGTTGTTGTGACCGTCAAGAGTGCTTTGCCTTCAGGCGGTCTGAAGAAAGGTACTGTTTCAAAAGCAGTAGTTGTACGTACTAAGAAAGAAGTACGTCGTGCTGATGGTTCCTACATACGCTTTGATGACAATGCTATTGTCCTTTTAAATAACGCAGGAGAAATTCGTGGAACTCGTATTTTCGGCCCGGTGGCCAGAGAATTACGTGACCAGTACATGAAGATCGTTTCTCTTGCTCCTGAAGTACTATAATTGAAAATCAGAAGCAATGCAGAAAAAGTTAAATATCAAAAAAGGCGATAACGTTGTAGTTATCACTGGAGAATCAAAAGGCCAGAAGGGCAGGGTTCTTGAAGTAATACGCGATAAGGACCGTGCGCTTGTGGAAGGAGTAAACATGGTGAAGAAAAGCACCAAGCCTAATTCAAAGAATCCACAAGGTGGAATCATCGAAAAGGAAGCTCCGATTCATATCTCCAACCTTATGCTGGTTGATCCAAAGACAGGAGCTGCTACAAGAGTAGGCCGCCGTTTGGGTGACAACGGAAAATTAGTTCGTTATTCTAAAAAATCAGGAGAGGAGATTAAGTAATGGAATTTGTACCTACACTTCAAAAGAAATACAAAGAGGAAGTAGTACCAGCTATGATGAAAGAATTTGGTTACAAAAGCATCATGCAGGTACCTAAACTCGAGAAAATAGTGTTGAATCAAGGTTTGGGAGCTACAATTTCCGACAAGAAATTGATGGAACTGGCAACTGAAGAAATCAGTAATATTGCCGGACAAAAGGCTTTACAGACACTTTCCCGTAAGGACATTTCAAATTTTAAACTCAGGAAAAAAATGCCTATTGGAGTACGTGTAACATTACGTAAACATAGGATGTATGAATTTCTGGAACGTCTTATCATAATAGCATTGCCACGTATCCGTGACTTCAAGGGAATTGAAGGTAAATTAGACGGAAGGGGCAATTATACACTTGGTATAACTGAACAGATAATTTTCCCAGAGATTGTGCTTGACAAAGTAAGCCGGATAACTGGTTTGAATATCACATTTGTGACTACAGCAAATACAGATGAAGAAGGATATGCTTTGTTACGTGCTTTTGGTTTGCCGTTTAAAAACGAAAAAAACAATTAAGATATGGCTAAGGAATCAATGAAAGCCCGTGAAGTTAAGCGCGCTAAGCTTATCGAAAAGTATGCTGCCAAGAGGGCAGAACTTAAAGAAAACGGTGATTATATTGGCTTACAAAAATTGCCTAAGAACTCAAATCCAATAAGATTACACAATAGGTGTAAACTTACAGGAAGACCAAAAGGTTATATGAGGCAATTTGGTATTAGCCGTATCAATTTTAGGGAAATGGCTGCCTCAGGTCTTATTCCGGGAGTAAAAAAAGCAAGTTGGTAATATAAAAAGAAGGAAAATGACTGACCCAATTTCAGATTATTTGACCAGATTGAGGAATGCCATAAAAGCAGGCCACAAGGTAGTTGACATACCGGCATCTAACATTAAGAAAGAGATTACCAAGATTCTAAAAGAAAAAGGGTATATCCTTAATTATAAGTTTGAAGATGATGTAAACTCACAGGGTAATATTAAAATAGCATTGAAATATCACCCGGAGAATGGAATGTCAGCGATTAAAGAGCTTAAACGTATAAGTAAACCAGGATTGAGAAGGTATGTAGATTCAGAAAACCTTCCAAGAGTTCTTAACGGATTAGGCATTGCAATTATATCTACATCAAAAGGCGTTATCACGGACAAAGAAGCTCGTGAGCATAACGTTGGAGGTGAAGTTTTGTGTTACGTATATTAATCTTAGGAGGAAAAATACGATGTCAAGGATAGGTAAATTACCCATTGAGATACCAGGAGGAGTATCAGTAAATGTCAGTAATGATAAGCTGGTTACCGTAAAAGGTCCGCTTGGAGAACTTTCTCAGAAGGTGGATCCTGAAATCGATGTGGAAATCGAAGGAAATCAGCTTGTTGTAAAAAGACCTACTGATTCGAAGAATCATAGATCAATGCATGGTTTATATCGTGCGTTGATAAATAATATGGTTACTGGAGTATCAAAGGGATTTGAGATCAAAATGGAGTTGGTTGGCGTTGGTTACAGAGCAGAAAGTCAAGGACAGATATTAACTCTGGTTCTTGGTTATTCTCACCACATCTACTTACAGCTTCCTCCTGAAGTTAAAGTTGAAGCAGTTACTGACAAGCGTAGTAACCCAATTGTGACCTTGAAAAGCTATGACAAACAATTGTTAGGTCATGTTGCTGCCAAGATCAGGTCGTTCCGTATGCCAGAGCCTTATAAAGGTAAAGGTATTAAGTTTGTTGGTGAAGAGATCAGACGTAAAGCTGGTAAATCAGCCAGTTCAAAATAACGTTTAATTTTAAAAATCATGGCTTTAACAAAGCAAGAAAGAAGAGATAGAATTAAGAAGAGAATACGTAAGGTAGTAAACGGAACTCCTGAATCACCACGTTTGAGTGTTTTCAGGAGCAACAAACAAATCTACGCTCAGATTGTAGATGATATTTCCGGGAAGACCTTAACTTGTGCTTCTTCTTTAGAAAAAGATATTGTAAATGCTGCCGGAACAAAAACCGAAAAAGCAGCTTTAGTCGGAAAGTTAATAGCTGACAAGGCTAAAGCAATCAATATCGAAAGTGTTGTATTCGATCGTAACGGATATCTATATCACGGGAGAGTTAAATCAGTTGCTGATGCAGCCCGTGAGGGAGGCCTTAAATTCTAAGAATTATGACAGGAAATATTAAAAAAGTTAGGACCAGCGATTTGGATTTGAAAGATCGGTTAGTAGCAATTAACCGAGTTACCAAAGTAACTAAGGGAGGTCGTACCTTCAGTTTTTCTGCGATTGTTGTTGTCGGTAACGAAGACGGCATTGTAGGATGGGGTCTGGGCAAAGCTAGTGAGGTAACAACTGCAATTGCAAAAGGTGTTGATGCTGCCAAGAAGAATCTGGTAAAGATTCCTGTTATAAATGGAACTATACCTCATGATCAGGAAGCAAAGTTTGGTGGTGCAAGAGTTTTATTGAAACCTGCATCACATGGAACCGGAGTAAAAGCCGGTGGTGCTATGCGTGCTGTTCTTGAAAGTGTAGGGGTGCATGATATCCTTGCAAAATCAAAGGGATCATCAAATCCTCATAATCTGGTAAAAGCAACGTTCAATGCACTACTCGAATTAAGAGATGCATATTCAGTTGCTGAACAACGTGGAGTTTCACTTGATAAAGTATTTAAAGGATAATTATGTCGAAAATCAAGATTACTCTGGTAAAAAGCTTCATAGGTTCAACAAAACGTCAGAAGCTTACTGTAGAAGCGTTAGGTTTGAGAAAACTTAACCATTCAGTGGAACAAGAAGCTACTCCTCAGGTTTTGGGGATGGTAAGAAAGCTCAACCATTTAGTGAAGGTTGAAGAAATCTAATCTTATAAAAAACTTTAGATTATGAATCTTAGCAAGTTGAAACCCGCAGAAGGGTCGACACATAAAGAAAAAAGAATAGGTCGTGGACAAGGATCCGGACATGGCGGAACATCTACTCGTGGGCACAAAGGTGCAAAATCGAGATCAGGTTTTTCCAAAAAAGTTGGATTCGAAGGAGGACAGATGCCTATTCAACGTGTAGTTCCTAAATTTGGTTTTACAAATATCAACCGTAAGGAATACAAAGCTATTAACCTTGACACAATACAGCAACTAGCTGACAAGTACAACATTTCTGCTATTGATATTTCAGTATTGGAGATGCATGGATTAGTTGGCAAGAATGATAGAGTCAAGATTCTTGGCAATGGAGAGTTGAAAGCCAAATTAGATGTAAAAGCGAATGCTTTTTCAAAAAGTGCTAAAGAAGCAATTGAAAATTTACAAGGTACAACCGAAATCGTCTAAGCCCAAAAGGCGAGGATGAAACTAAAAAATTAACTTATGAAGAAGTTAATCGAAACCCTAAAGAACATTTTTAAGATTGAGGACCTGAGGTCCAGGTTAGGAATCACATTTTTTATGATTCTTATTTACCGCCTAGGGTCGTATGTAGTATTGCCAGGTTTAGACCCGGCACAGTTAGGTGCCCTCAAATCTCAAACAAAAGATGGTTTGTTAGGTTTGCTTGATATGTTTTCAGGCGGAGCTTTCTCGAATGCATCTGTTTTTGCTTTAGGGATTATGCCTTATATTTCAGCTTCGATTGTTGTACAGCTATTGACAATTGCTGTGCCTTATTTTCAGCGTTTACAAAAAGAGGGTGAATCAGGAAGGAAAAGAATGAACCAGATAACTCGTTATCTTACAGTAGTAATTCTTATTTTTCAGGGACCCGCTTTCCTAACAAATTTACATATGCAGTTAGCTCAAACGCCGGAAGCGTTTGTATTATCAGGACGTTTTTTTGATATAAGTTCTACGATAATAATGTTAGCAGGCTCCATGTTTGTATTATGGTTAGGAGAAAAAATTACAGACAGAGGAATTGGGAATGGAGTTTCACTTATCATCATGATAGGTATTATAGCCAGGTTCCCGGGATCAATAGTACAGGAGTTCATTTCAAGGTTGGAAGAACAAAGTGGCGGTGGTTTCGTATTACTCTTGATTGAGTTTGTAGTTTTATTCGTTGTATTCATGCTGGTTATAATGCTGGTTCAGGGAACAAGAAAAATTCCTGTTCAATATGCTAAAAGGATCGTAGGTAATAAGCAATACGGAGGAGTACGTCAGTATATACCACTTAAAGTAAATGCAGCAGGCGTTATGCCTATAATATTTGCACAGGCAATCATGTTTATACCGCTGACTTTAGCTAGTTTTGGCGGAGAATCAATGAGTGGCTTTGCAGCGGCATTTTCTAACTTTACAGGTTTTTGGTATAATTTGACCATGTTTCTCATGGTAATTGCTTTTACATATTTTTATACAGCAATTACTGTTAACCCAGTGCAAATGGCAGAAGATATGAAGAAAAACGGAGGTTTTATACCAGGTGTAAAACCCGGTAAAAAAACAGCTGAGTTTCTTGATTCTGTAATGTCGAAGATTACTTTACCGGGATCTATTTTCCTTGGTTTTGTAACTATTCTACCTGCTTTCGCACAAATGGTTGGAGTAAATTCACAATTTGCACAGTTTTTTGGAGGCACCTCGTTATTAATTCTTGTAGGTGTAGTTCTTGACACTTTGCAACAAATTGAAAGTCATTTATTGATGAGGCATTATGATGGATTAATGAAATCAGGCCGAATCAAAGGACGTTCAGGAGGTGGATTCTAAGAGAATTTTTAAATTGCGCCAAGTAGTTGGATAATCAGCTACAAAGTTCTTTTTTTTGATGAAGATATTGGTTTTAAATGTAAGATAATTCAGCGGCTGAAAATTCCTTTTAATTATAAGGTGGAATTACTTTACAGATTACCGATCCCTGAATTTAAAGATGAAAGTGTGAATATTCAATAAATTTGGTTTAGGTATACCAATAGCAAATTGATGTTTCTTTTAGGATGAAGTGTTAAACAAATCGAAATAAGTTAATAACAAACGATTTATGGCGAAACAGTCTTCAATAGAACAAGATGGAACTATAATCGAAGCATTGTCGAATGCAATGTTTAGAGTTGAACTGGAAAATGGACATGTAATAACTTCGCATATTTCTGGAAAGATGCGAATGCATTACATAAAGATTTTACCTGGAGATAAAGTTAAGGTAGAAATGTCTCCTTATGATTTAACTAAGGGTAGAATCACATTTAGATACAAATAATCAATAGATTGAGCAAGAACAATAGCAATTGTTAAAAATAAAAAGTTTATTTTTGTGGCAATTTTTGCAAAATGTTCTTGCAGGATGATAATCCATCTAAAAATATAAACGGATGAAAGTACGTGTATCAATAAAAAAACGTAGCGCTGATTGTAAAATTGTTCGTAGGAAAGGACGTTTGTACGTGATTAATAAAAAGAATCCTAAGTTCAAACAACGTCAGGGTTAATTTGTAAAACAAGAAATAATAAGAATTCTATGGCTCGTATAGTTGGTGTAGATATTCCAAATAATAAGCGTGGTGAAATCGCTTTAACATATATCTACGGAATTGGACGCAGTAGTGCTCAAAAAATACTTGCAGAAGCAGGAGTAGATAGGAACATTAAAGTTCAAGAATGGAACGATGATATGTTTCAGGCAATACGTAATGTTATTGGTTCTACTATGAAAGTTGAGGGCGAACTACGTTCGGAAACACAGCTTAATATTAAGAGGTTGATGGATATCGGATGTTACAGAGGAATCCGTCACAGAATCGGATTACCGGTACGTGGGCAGAGTACAAAAAATAATGCCCGTACCCGTAAAGGTAAACGTAAAACTGTTGCTAACAAAAAGAAAGCGACTAAATAATTAGTTATCAGATTATGGCAAAAAAGTCAGGAACTACTTCAAGAAAAAGAGTCGTTAAGGTTGAAGCCAGCGGTCAAGCTCATGTGCATTCGTCATTTAACAATATCATTGTTTCATTGGCAAATGATAATGGAGAGATAATATCTTGGTCTTCAGCGGGTAAAAAAGGTTTTAGGGGTTCTAAAAAGAATACTCCTTATGCAGCACAAACTGCAGCTGAAGAATGTGCAAAAACGGCATACGACCTTGGATTACGCAAAGTGAAAGTGTATGTAAAAGGCCCGGGTAATGGTCGTGAATCAGCGATTAGAGCTATTGCCAGTGTTGGGATACAGGTTACAGAAATTGTAGATGTAACACCGTTACCACATAATGGTTGTAGGCCGGCCAAGAGAAGACGTGTTTAATTTATTGACATTTAAAAAGTAAAAGATGGCAAGATATATTGGACCAAAGTCAAAAATAGCCAGAAAGTTTGGTGAGCCAATCTATGGTCCCGACAAGGTTTTAGAGAGGAAAAATTTTCCTCCCGGGTTTCATGGAATGGCACGTCGTCGCCGTAAAATTTCAGAATATGGTGTACAGTTGAAAGAAAAGCAGAAAGCTAAATATACCTATGGGGTATTGGAGCGTCAGTTCCGTAAGCTTTTTGATAAAGCACACCGTTCGAAGGGTATTACAGGTGAAGTACTGTTAAAGTTACTAGAATCAAGACTGGACAATGTAGTATTCAGATTAGGTATTGCACCAAGTCGTGCTGCAGCAAGACAATTAGTTTCACATAAGCATATTACAGTAAATGGCAAGGTGTGTAATATACCTTCAAGTTTATTAAATCCTGGTGATGTTGTTGGTGTTCGCGAGAAAGCAAAATCATTGGAAGTTATAACAGATTCTTTAGCTTCAAGGAGATATATCAAAAGTGCTTGGTTGGAGTGGGATGAATCGATGATGGCAGGGAAATTTTTAAACCTTCCTGAAAGAGATGAAATTCCGGAAAACATTAAAGAACAGCTGATTGTAGAGTTGTATTCGAAATAATAATTTATAAAAATAACTATGGCAATATTAGCTTTTCAAAAACCCGATAAAGTGATAATGCTCGAATCGGATGAGAAATTTGGAAGATTTGAATTTCGTCCGCTCGAACCTGGATATGGTATTACCATTGGTAATGCATTAAGAAGAATTTTATTATCATCTTTAGAAGGTTATGCAATTACTACTATCAAAGTTGAGGGTGTAGAGCATGAATTTGCCACTATAAAAGGTGTAATTCAGGATGTAACTGAAATCATCTTAAACCTTAAACAGATAAGGTTTAAAAAAGAGGTTGAAGATTTCGATAATGAGAAAGTTTCAATCACTATCACCGGACAAGACAAATTTAAAGCCGGGGATATTGATAGGTTTATGACGGGATTCAGTGTACTTAATCCAGACCTAGTAATTTGCGAGATGGAGCCTGCTGTTAAGCTTCAGATGGAAATTACCATCAATAAAGGCCGTGGTTATGTACCTTCAACAGAGAATAAGCCAGCTGAAGAAGAGTTCGGTGTTATTCCGATCGACTCAATTTTCACTCCGATAAAAAATGTGAAATACTCAGTTGAAAATTTCCGCGTAGAGCAAAAGACAGACTATGAAAAGCTTCTTATTGAAATTTTAACTGATGGTTCTATTCATCCTAAAGATGCTTTGAAAGAAGCTGCAAAAATTCTTATATATCATTTTATGTTGTTTTCAGATGAAAAGATTACACTTGATTCTGATGAAAAATTTGCAAATGAAGAATTTGATGAAGAAATACTTCATATGCGACAAATGTTAAAGACAAAATTGGTAGATATGGATTTATCGGTACGTGCATTAAACTGTTTAAAGGCTGCTGATGTTGAAACATTAGGGGATCTTGTTCAGTATAATCGCAACGATTTGTTAAAGTTCCGTAATTTTGGTAAGAAGTCTCTTACAGAATTGGATGATTTGCTTTCTGCAATGAATTTGAATTTCGGGATGGATATTAGTAAGTATAAACTAGACAAGGAATAGTATAACGATGAGACATAATAAAAAATTTAATCATCTGGGCAGAAAAAGCGCTCATCGTAAAGCATTGCTTTCGAATTTGGCATGCTCGCTCTTTCTGCATAAGAGAATTTCAACAACTGTAGCAAAAGCTAAGGCACTTCAGATATTTGCCGAACCTTTGCTTACAAAATCAAAAGATGATACAACTCACAATCGTAGAATTGTTTTCAGTTATTTAAAAAGCAAAACTGCGGTAACTGAACTTTTTCGTGAGATTTCACCAAAAATTGCAGATCGTCCGGGAGGATACACAAGGGTACTTAAGACTGGCAACAGGCTAGGTGACGATGCTGAGATGTGTATTATTGAGTTAGTTGATTACAATGAAAATATGTTGGCAGCCAAGGAAGAAAAGAAGGCAGCTTCACGTCGCAGAAGATCAACAAAAAAGAAAGCAGAAATTGCTTCAACAGAATCGACAGAAAAACCCGCAAAGCGTAAAGCTGAAAAATCTGAAGAAGTTGTTTCTGAACAGAAATTAGATAATGAAGAAATAAATCCTGAAATTTCAGAATCAACCGAAGAGTCTGGAAAATAAGAGTAGTCTAATTTTCAATATATTAGAAAAGGGTTGAATTTATGATTCAACCCTTTTCTAATTATTATTGTATGATAAAACTACAGAGTAAAAAGAGATGTATTCAGGAAATGGTTTATATGTTCTACTAAAGCTTTTGCATGAATTGGTTTGACAATATAATCGTCCATTCCTGCATCAAGGCATTTACTTTTTTGTTCTTTGAACATATTTGAAGTAATGGCAAAAATAGGGGTTCTGTTTTTCCCATCTTCTATTTGCCTTATTTGTTGAGTTGTTTCAATTCCATCAAGCTCAGGCATATGAATATCCATTAATATGAGATCATATTTGTTATTCATAAATTTATCTAAAGCAGAGAGGCCGTTACTTGCAAAATCAATATCAAAATATCCCTCAAGATTGTACTGCAACAATAGACGATTGCCGGCATTGTCATCAACTACTAATATTTTTCTTTTATTAATCATATTTTTAAAGCGAAAATTCCAAATCCCAATACAAAAGTAAGTACAATAAGGCAAAATGTAAATAGCTGTGATAATGTTTTTGATTTTTTATATTTTAATTTTGTATAATAATTTAAAAAGAATAAGAAATGAGTGACGATAAGCAGATTATTTTTTCAATGTATAAGGTTAGCAAAACTTTCCCTCCACAGAAACAAGTGATAAAAGATATTTCATTATCATTCTTTTTAGGAGCTAAAATCGGAATTATAGGATTGAACGGTTCAGGAAAGTCAACTCTTTTAAAAATAATAGCAGGAGTAGATAAGTCTTTTCAAGGAGAATTAGTTTTTTCTTCAGGATATACTGTTGGTTTGCTCGAACAAGATCCTTACCTGGATGATACAAAAACAGTACGTGAAATTGTACAAGAGGGAGTTCAGGAAATTGTTGATGTTTTGGATGAATATAATGCTATAAATAAAAGCTTTGAGCTTCCTGAAATCTACGAAAATCCCGATAAAATGGATAAGTTGTTATTACGACAGGCAGAGCTTCAGGAAAAAATTGATCAATATGATGCATGGAATATTGATATTAAGCTAGAGAGAGCCATGGACGCATTAAGATGTCCGGATGGTGACGAAAGAATAAGTGTTTTATCGGGAGGTGAAAGAAGAAGAGTCGCTTTATGCAGATTACTTTTAAAAGAACCTGACATTTTGCTTTTAGATGAGCCTACCAATCATCTCGATGCTGAGTCTGTTCAATGGTTGGAAATGCACCTTCAGCAATATAAAGGAACGGTTATTTGCATAACACATGACAGATATTTTCTTGATAATGTAGCTGGATGGATACTAGAATTGGACAGAGGAGAAGGTATACCATGGAAGGGGAATTATTCTTCCTGGCTGGATCAAAAATCGAAGAGATTAGCACAAGAAGAAAAAGGGATTTCAAAAAGACGTAAAACCCTTGAGAGAGAACTAGAGTGGGTAAGAATGAGTCCTAAAGCCAGACAAGCCAAATCTAAAGCTCGTTTGAATGCATATGAATCGTTAATGAATGAAGATGTAAAAGAAAGAGAACAAAAGCTTGAGATTTTCATACCAAATGGACCCAGATTAGGAAATAATGTTATTGAAGCCCATGAAGTTTCTAAATCTTTTGGTGAAAAATTGCTTTTTGAAGACCTTGATTTTATTCTTCCACCAAACGGAATTGTTGGTGTAATAGGACCAAACGGATCAGGAAAAACGACATTGTTCAGGATGATAATGAAAATGGTAAATCCGGATAAGGGAATATTTAATATTGGAGAGACCGTTGTGTTAGGATATGCTGATCAATCGCACTCAGATATTGATACTGAAAAGACAGTTTATCAGGTTATATCTGGTGGACAAGATGAAATCTCGGTCGGTGGTAAATTAATAAATGCAAGAGCATATGTTTCAAAATTTAATTTTAGTGGCTCTGATCAGGAGAAAAAATGCGGAATTCTTTCAGGTGGTGAAAAGAATAGACTGCATCTTGCATTGACATTAAAATCAGGTGCTAATGTTTTGCTTTTAGATGAGCCAACAAATGATATAGATGTTAATACACTACGAGCATTGGAAGAGGGGTTGGAAAATTTTGCAGGTTGCGCTGTTGTGATTTCGCATGATAGATGGTTCCTTGATAGAATAGCAACGCATATCCTTGCCTTTGAAGGTGACTCTCAGGTTAAATTCTTTGAGGGATCTTTTTCTGAATATGAAGAAAATAAAAAGAAAAGAATTGGGGATATTACACCACATCGAATAAAATTTAAAAAGTTATTGAAATGATTTTGGTGAGTGTAACAAATGATTATTGTTACAAGAATGTATCGTTTTGCAAA
>CAYXJA010000026.1:0-9883 GCA_964465425.1 uncultured Prolixibacteraceae bacterium
CTTACCCCGAATATCTATATGAGCAAACAAAAGATAAGCTAAGAATTGTGATAGGAGGAAGTCATGGTAAGACAACTACTACATCAATGATTATGCATGTTTTGAAATACAATAAGGTTGATTTTGATTATATGGTTGGTGCTAACCTTGATGGTTTTGAAACAATGGTAGGGCTTAAAGAAAATACAGATATTGCAGTTTTTGAGGGAGATGAATACTTGTCTTCACCAATTGACAAAAGACCAAAATTTCATCATTACAAGCCGGATATTGCATTACTGACCGGGGTTGCATGGGATCACATTAATGTTTTTCCGGATTTCAGTCAATATGTTGATCAATTCAGAATATTTGCTGAAATGATTGAACAGGGTGGTGCATACATTTATTATGATGGAGATGAATATCTCAGAAAAATTGCAGAAAGTTTGAGAAAGGATATTAAAGCTTATCCATATAAGACTCCTGAATTTTGTATTGAGAATAATCTAACATATTTAATTGATGCCAATATCAAAATTAAACTCGAGGTGTTTGGAGAACATAATCTTCAAAATATTGCAGGGGCTAAGATCGTCTGTAATAAACTTGGTTTATCTGATGAAGAATTTTATAGTGCAATAAGTGAGTTCAAGGGATCTGCCCGACGATTGGAAGTTATTTCGGAAAATAATGAGGCAACTGTTTTTTATGATTTTGCACATTCTCCTTCAAAATTAAAGGCAACGACAACAGCCGTTAAAAATCAATATAAGGACAGGCAACTTGTTGCAGTAATGGAGTTACATACATTCAGTAGTTTAAAGAAAGACTTCCTTCCTCAGTACAAAGGTGCAATGGAATCTGCTGACATTGCATATGTGTATTTTGATCCTCACACTATAGAACATAAAAAACTTGAGCCTATTACCAAGGAACAGGTTAAGGATGCATTCGGAGGAAATAATGTTGAAGTTTTAACTGATTCACGTGTGTTATTTGAGAAGCTGAGAAAGTATGAATGGAAAAATAAGAATTTGCTGATTATGAGTTCAGGTAATTTTTCAGGGGTTGATATTAAAAAGTTTGGTAAAGAAATAGTTACATAAATAAAAAACAATAATAATTAAAAATGTTTAAGTAATCTATCCGCAATATCCTGTACCTCTGTTAAATATCATTTTAGGGTTCCATTCCGGGGCTTTATTTAAATTCATTCTGGGGACAGCGAGGTATTCTTTGAATCCAGAAGATTTCAAAAAGTTAATAGCTTCTGAATTTTCTTCAGGTACTATAATGGGTTTATTGTCAATACTACTCTTAAATTTAATGAGTTCTATTCCGGTTTTTTGGTCGCAGGCAACAATATAACCATTTCCAAGTGATGGAATATAAAAACCCTTTATTCCTTCATTGTCGTAAATCCAAATATCGTCAGCAAAGTTTTCAATCATTTTTGAGCGGTTCTCACCGGTAGCTTTTAGATCAAGGTTAAAAACATTTTTAAGATCCAAATAAAAGGCTTTGCGAATATATTTATTTTCAAAATTAGAGAAATATTTTTCCGGGAAGTTAAAAAAGATGTATTTAGAAGTTATTTTAAAACCCAATTTGCTATAAATTGGTAGTCCCAGATTGGAGGCTGTAAGAATCAAATTTTCGGCTCCCTTTTTTTTAGCCTCTGCTATAAGATGATTAGTCATTTTTGTTCCTAGTCCTTGATTTCTGTATTTTTCATGAACCAGAATCCATCCAAGCCAGGCATACTCTCCGAAAACACAAAACATTCCAAATCCTGTAAGGGTATTTTCATGGATTGCCTGAAAAGGATAGAACCATGGTTGCCATTCATTTTGGAGTAACAACAGATAGGCGTCACTTTGCCATTCTTCAGGCGGAAGTTTGTTTAATTGTTCCAGAAAATTTGGATTGAAATCGGATATTTTAAAGTCCGGCATTATCAAAAAATGTTTTTCTTATTGAATGTTTCAATTTAAAAATATTTTGGATACTTAAAAAATAAACTCTCTGATAACAGTAAAAATCACACAAGATATAAAATAAGGAAAATATTAATCAAAGTCAACACATGGAGGAACTTCAATAATATATTGTATAACATTCCCAATCAGTCATTTATAAAGACAAATATCCAACAATTTAATGAATCAATTTTGTTAAATTTATAGGGAATAGATTGATTTAAAAGTTATGACAGAGCCAAAACCAGGACAAAAGTTGTGTGACTGTGATCAGGAGCATGATGACGAGCTATATGAAAGATTAAGAATCATTGTTCAGTCCCATAGGACAGTGCCGGGTTCATTAATTCCGGTACTTCAAACCACCCAGAACTTATTTGGATATTTACCTGAAAGGGCAATACGTATTATTAGCAGGGAGCTTAAGATACCTTACAGTGAAGTTGCAGGTGTAGTTGGGTTTTATTCATATTTCTCAACTAAACCCAAGGGTAAGCATACAATAAGGGTGTGTTTGGGTACTGCTTGTTATGTGAGGGGAGGACAGGATGTTTTAAGGGCTTTAATGAAAGAGCTTGAGATTGGAGTAGGAGATACTACCCCCGACAGAAAATTTTCGCTTGAGGTAGGAAGATGTTTTGGAGCCTGTGGATTAGCGCCGGTAGTAATGGTTGATGATGAAACCTTTCAGCGGGTAAAGCCTTCAAAGGTTAGTGAAATATTGAACAGTTTTGAATAATATAAAACCATAAACTCAAAACCGACCGAAATGCAAAGAATAAGTAATCCTGAAGAGCTTGAACAGCTGTATCAGGAATTTTCCAAAAAGAATTCCGAAGAAAATAAGAAATATCAGGAAATTATAAAGGTTTGTACAGGTGGAGGATGCATTGCCTGTGGGTCATTAAATCTAAGATCTGAGCTTATAAAGAAGCTAAAAGAAAAGGGACTTGAAGATAAGGTATATTTGAGATCGACCGGATGTATGGGGCCCTGTTCAAAAGGCCCTGTAATAATGATGCAAAAATCAGGTATATTTTATGAAAATGTTCAACTGTCAGATGTTGAAGAATTGGTTGAAAGTCATCTTTTGAAAAATAAGCCAATAGAAAGATTGATGCATCACAATGATGATGATGGGAAACCTGTTTCAGGCATTAATGATGTAAAATTATTTAACAGGCAAAGGAAGATTGTTTTAAGAAGGTGCGGGAATATTGATCCGGTTGATATAACTGAATACATTGCTTTGGGTGGTTATTTATCAATTAAGAAAGTAATTACCTCTATGAATCCGGAAGGAGTACTTGAGGAGATGAAAGTTTCAGGTTTAAGAGGACGTGGCGGAGCCGGTTTCCCAACACATTTGAAATGGGGTCTTGCTTATAAGGAGTTTTCGGATCAGAAATACATATTATGCAATGCTGATGAAGGAGACCCGGGAGCATTTATGGACAGGAGTATTCTTGAAGGAGATCCTCATAGTGTGATAGAGGGAATGATAATAGGAGCGTACACAATAGGAGCATCAAAAGGATTTGTATATGTAAGGGCAGAATATCCTCTTGCCGTTGAAAGATTAAATAAAGCAATTTCTGATGCCAGGGAGCTGGGGCTTCTTGGTGAAAATATATTGGGTTCTGATTTTTCTTTTGATCTGGAAATAAGAATGGGGTCAGGTGCATTTGTTTGTGGTGAAGAGACAGCATTAATGGCTTCAATCGAAGGAAAAAGAGGGGAGCCAAGGCCAAGACCACCTTTCCCGACAACAGCAGGGTTGTGGGGTAAGCCAACAGTTTTAAATAATGTTGAAACCTATGCAAATGTAAACACTATTATAGAAAAAGGAGGAGAGTGGTTTGCTCAGTTTGGAACAGGTAAGAGCAAAGGGACTAAAATATTTGCACTAACTGGTGCTGTTAAGAATTCAGGACTGTATGAAGTACCCATAGGTACTTCTTTAGGAGATTTAATTTATGATATCGGAGGAGGAACAAGCAGTGGAAAACCTTTTAAAGCGGCTCAGATAGGAGGTCCTTCAGGAGGATGTATTCCGCGATCACATTTAAGTGTTTCCCTTGATTATGAATCGCTGAATGAACTTGGGGCAATTATGGGATCAGGAGGCTTGGTCGTGATGGATGAATCAAGTTGCATGGTTGACGTGGCAAAGTTCTTTCTTGATTTTGTTCTTGAGGAGTCGTGCGGCAAATGTACTCCATGCAGGGTTGGTACGAAGAGAATGTATGAAATACTCGATAGAATAACAACAGGGCATGGTAGAGAGGGAGACATTGAAAAACTCGAGAGATTAGGTTATTGGATAAAGAAAACTTCTTTATGCGGACTTGGCCAATCGGCTCCAAATCCTGTATTGTCAACAATAAGATATTTTAGAAAAGAATATGAATCACACATTCGGGAGCATAAATGCGAAGCCGGAGTATGTGCAAAACTTGTCAGAGCGCCTTGTCAGAGCGCTTGTCCTGCCGGAGTAGATGTGCCGGGATTTGTTTCCTTAACCGGGGAGAAGAGATATGCTGAGGCATTACGTCTTCACAGAGAAAGAAACCCTTTTGCGGCTGTGTGTGCAAGAGTTTGTTTTCATACATGTGAAGATAAATGTAGAAGATCGGGGGTTGATGCTCCTGTCTCAATCAGGGGTATAAAACGGTTTATGGTTGATCAGGAAATAACTATTCAACTTCCTGAAATAAAAGAGAACCCTGTTAATGCAGAAAGAAAAATTGCCATAATTGGCGCTGGACCTTCAGGATTATCATGTGGATATTTTCTTGCAAGATTGGGATACAAACCAGTTGTTTTTGAATCGGAGCAAAGACCTGGAGGGATGTTGGTTCAGACAATACCGGCATATCGTTTACCTCGTGAGATATTAGCAAGAGAAATCCGAATGATTGAAAATATTGGTGTTGATATCAGGACAGAAATGAAACTTGGTCGGGATTTTACTCTTAAATCGCTTAAAGATGATGGATTTGAATGTGTGTTTATTGGAGTAGGTTCCCCTCAGGGTATAATACCTCAAATAAAAGGCATAGAATCAGAAGGTGTAGTAGATGCATTAAATTTTCTTCAGACTTATAATTTAAGAGGTTCTGTTCCTGTTGGAAAAAAGATTATAGTTGTAGGCGGAGGAAATGCAGCAATAGATGCAGCAAGGACAGCAGTAAGGCTCGGCGCTGAAAAAGTTGATATAGTATACAGGCGCACGCAGGATGAGATGCCGGCTTGGGCAGAGGAAATTGATGCTGCCATTGAAGAAAAGATTGAACTTCATACACTTACCAATCCTAAAGAGATAATTTCTGAAGATGGTAAGGTAAAAGCAGTCAGGTGTGTAAGGATGAAATTAGGTTCATTTGATGATACAGGTAGAAGGAAACCAGTAGAAACTGATGATGAGCTGATTTTTGAATCAGATCAGATTATAATTGCAGCAGGTCAGACTTTGGATACAAATGCAATAATAGAAGGAATTCCTCTAAAAATAGATGGTAAATCGAAGATTTGGAGTAATCCCAGAACAGGACAAACATCAGAGCCATGGGTTTTTACCGGGGGAGATGCTGCAACAGGTCCGTCTTCTGTTATTGAAGCTGTCGCCGGTGGAGAAAGAGCTGCAGTTGGAATTGATGAATATCTGACCGGAGAAAAACATGATTTCTGGAGGAAAGAAAAATATAATGATACTTTCTTCGATCCTGAAGCTGATCCGGCAAAATATCCGAGGGTACATATGGTTATGCTTGCAGCCGAAAGAAGAAGATACAATTTTGATGAAGTTGAACAGGTATGGCCCGAAGGAGAAGCAATTAGGCAATCAAGAAGATGTTTAAGATGTGACTATGGAAGTTCCTGTTAATAAAATAAATTAAAATGACAACTGTATATATAAACAAACAAGAGTTAAAAGTCGTAGAAGGAACTACGATACTTAACGCTGCTGCAACTGCAGGAATTATAATACCAACTCTTTGTCATCTTGAAAACCAGCATCCCAAAGGAGCTTGTCGTGTTTGCATGGTTGATGTTGAAGGAGCAAGAAATATGGTTGCTTCTTGCACAACTCCTGTAAGTGAAGGAATGAAGATTACAACAAATTCAAAAAACGTAAGAGAGGCAAGGAAATTTGTTGTTGAACTTTTAATTTCAGAGCACTGTGGTGAATGTAAAACATGTGTAAGAAATGATGATTGCGAACTTCAAAGGCTTGCAATGGAATTAGGTGTTATGGATATAACATACGAAGGTGAAAAACTAAAAAGTTATATCGATGATTCTACTTATGCTTTAGTTAGGGATTCAGGTAAATGTATTAAGTGCAGGAGGTGCATAACTGTTTGTAATGAAATTCAGGGAGTGGGTTCGTTATTTGCACAGGGGAGGGGCTTTGAGTCAAGGATTGGACCGGCATTTGATCAGCAATTAGAAGGTGTCGCTTGTGTTCAATGCGGACAATGTGCAGCAGTTTGTCCTGTTGGTGCAATAACAGAAAAGGAACATATTGAATTCGTGTGGGATGCAATTGAAGATACTTCAAAATTTGTAGTAGTTCAAACAGCTCCGGCGATAAGGGCTGCCCTTGGAGAATGTTTCGATTATGAACCCGGGACACTTGTTACAGGTAAAATGGTTACGGCTTTAAAACTTCTTGGTTTTGATAAAGTATTTGATACAAATTTTACTGCCGATTTAACTATAATGGAAGAAGGAACAGAACTTTTGTTGAGGTTAAAAGAAGCTATTGTCAATAAGAGACAGGTTGCCTTGCCCCAATTTACTTCATGTTCTCCGGGTTGGATTAAATATGCTGAATATTTTTATCCTGAATTCCTTGATAATATATCTTCCTGTAAATCTCCTCAGCAAATGTTTGGAGCTGTAGCCAAAACATATTATGCCAGAAAAGCCGGAGTAGATCCTAAAGATATTGTTGTTGTTTCAGTAATGCCGTGTACAGCTAAGAAGTTTGAATGCAACCGACCTGAAATGTCTGATAGTGGTTTTAAAGATGTTGACTATGTGTTAACAACACGGGAGTTAGCTCGAATGATTAAGCAGGCAGGGATTGATTTCAAAACATTAAAAGATGGAGAAATGGATTCTCCTCTGGGCGAAAGTTCCGGGGCAGCAGATATATTTGCTAATACCGGTGGTGTTATGGAAGCAGCTGTTAGAACAGCATTTGAAATTGTGACAGGAAGAGAATTGCCGTTAGAAAATCTTCATATACAGCCTGTTATTGGTTTGGATGGAATAAAAAAGGCCTCATTGAAAATTGAGGGATGTCTTCCTGAATGGAGTTTTCTTGAGGGTGTGGAACTTAAAGTAGGAGTTGCCCATGGATTAGGAAATGCAAAAAAAATAATTGAATTAATGCGTTCCGGAGAAGAATATCATTTCATTGAGATAATGACTTGCCCCGGAGGATGTATAGGAGGAGGAGGCCAGCCGCGTTTTACAACTGACGAAATAAGGAAGAAAAGGATTGAAGCAATTTATAAAGAAGATGAAGGTAAAAAGATCAGAAAATCACACGAAAACCCGGAAATAAAGCAGATTTATGAAGAGTTTCTGGGTAGGCCTATCAGTGATATTTCTCATAAGCTTCTTCACACGAAGTATAAAGAAAGAATTTGATTCTATAAGAGGACCGCTTCAAGGCGGTCTTTTTATTTATATACAAATGGATGAGTAAAAGTTAACATTCAGAACTTGTGTACAAGTTTATGATTGTTAAATTTGTATACTTTAGACAATTATACTAACTATTACTAATTACATTCTTATGGAAACAGGATTTAATTTAGGGGCGGTCGATTATTCGATCATGATAGTATATTTTCTTTTTGTGCTTGGGATAGGCTGGGCACTGAAAAAATATATGAAGGATGCCTCAGCATTTTTGGAAGCCGGCAGATCTTTGCCGGCCTGGGTTACCGGTTTGGCTTTTATTTCTGCCAATCTGGGAGCACTTGAAGTTATTGGTATGGCTGCTTCAGGTGCGAAATATGGTATGGCCACAGTACACTTTTACTGGATTGGCGCCATTCCTGCAATGATTTTCCTTGCTATTTTTATGATGCCATTCTACTATGGGTCGAAAGCAAGATCCGTCCCAGAGTATCTTAAGCTTCGTTTTGACGAGAAAACTAGAGGATTTAATGCATTTTCATTTGCAATAATGACCGTTTTTGCTTCCGGTATTTCAATGTATGCACTTGCATTACTTATGGAAAACCTTTTAGGGTGGAACTTTCATATGAGTCTTATAATTTCTGCACTGATTGTGTTGATTTATACTTATCTGGGAGGGTTGAGTTCTGCAATTTACAACGAAGTTCTTCAATTTTTTTTAATTGTTATCGGATTTCTACCATTAGTAATTATTGGATTAATTAATATTGGCGGATGGGATGGTATGGTTGAAAAATTAAGCATGAATCCTGAAACGACAGGATTTCAGCATTCATGGCAGGCTATATCTTCGGGGCATCCTATGGGAGGAATTATGGGCATAATATTTGGACTTGGTTTTGTATTGTCATTCGGATACTGGTGTACAAACTTCCTGGTTGTACAAAGAGCTATGGCAGCCGGATCAATGAGTGCTGCACGTAAAACTCCGCTTATCGGTGCTTTACCAAAAATGTTCATTCCTTTCTTGGTAATTGTACCGGGAGTAATTGCAGTCGCTCTTTTAAATTCGGGTGACGAACTTTTTAAACTTCCGGTTAAAGGGGCTTCATATGATTACGATCTCGTAATTCCAATGCTTTTGAAGAGATTTCTTCCAACCGGAGTTTTGGGATTAGGTCTTACAGCACTTATGGCATCTTTTATGAGTGGTATGGCCGGTAATGTTACTGCATTCAATACCGTATTTACTTACGATATATATCAAAGTTATCTTGTTAAAGGTAAATCTGACAAACATTATCTCAGAGTTGGACAACTAACTACAATTTTTGGAATTGGAGTAAGTATCCTGACTGCTTATGTTGCAGCGATGTTCAATAATGTCATGGATTTTCTTCAACTAATCTTTGCATTTATTAATGCTCCTCTATTTGCAGCTTTTCTGCTTGGAATGTTTACAAAAAGAACAACAGGCCACGGAGCATTCTGGGGACTTATTTCAGGAACAGGATCAGCTGCGATTGTACATGGGCTTACACAACCCGCAGGAGCAACTTCATTGATAAAAGGAGGTTGGATGGGAACAGTATTACATACATTCCCAAGTGAAATGGCTCAGAATTTCTGGGTGGCAATAATTGCTTTCAGTACAGCATTAATCATTACAATTGTGATTTCATTGCTCACAAAGAGAAATAAAACTGATGAAGAATTAAGAGGCCTTGTTTATTCACTCACACCAAAGGTTGTTGATGACAGTAAATACTGGTATCAAAAACCTACTTTCCTGGCAATCATTGTTGGAATTATTGCAGTTATATTAACAATTATTTTCTGGTAAAATATTATAAATAAATTATGGGACTAGATATAAAAATACCAATAGGGGCAATGTTTTCAATTTTTGGAATCATCCTGACAATATTCGGACTTGTAACCGGAGGAAGTGAAATGTACGGAATATCTCTGAATATTAATATAAATCTGTGGTCCGGGCTTTTTATGTTGCTCTTTGGACTATTAATGCTCGCTTTTTCAGACCTTTTCAAAAAAAAGAAGAAAGAAAGTTAAAATAATAAACCAAAATTGTTTTTAAAGCCACTTTTTTAAAGTGGCTTTTTTATTTAAAAATATTAAAATATTCTTTGATTTTTAAATATTTATTTTCAATTTTGTGATATCAAAATAATATCATAATAAATAAAAGCAATGAAAACAAAAGAAGAAGTTTTTACAGGTTTTAAAATGTCAGGGATATT
>CAYXJA010000026.1:9983-11060 GCA_964465425.1 uncultured Prolixibacteraceae bacterium
GGAGGAGAAGAAATAAATGACATATTAGAAAACCAACTAAATGAAAGATTATCAATTGCCGGTATACATGTAATTGAAGCCAGGATTAATTATTTGGCTTACGCCCCTGAAATTGCCGCAGTAATGTTAAGACGTCAACAGGCTGAAGCAATTATTGCTGCCCGGGAAAAGATTGTTGATGGCGCTGTAGGTATGGTTAAAATGGCATTAAACAAACTTTCAGAGGAAAAAGTAGTTGAACTTGATGAAGAAAAGAAAGCTGCAATGGTAAGCAATTTGCTTGTTGTACTTTGTAGTGATGAAAATGCATCTCCGGTTTTAAATACAGGAACTTTATATAATTAATAATGACAGAGAAGGATAATAAAACTAAAAGTTTTGTTTTGCGTATTGATTCAGATACAATGGCCGCAATAGAAAAATGGGCTGCTGATGAATTCAGAAGCACTAACGGTCAAATTTTGTATATTATCGATCAGGCACTTAAAAAAAGCGGACGACAACCTAAAACAAAAAAGTAATTATTAACCCTCATTATACATTTAATTATAAATACAATGGGCTTATTAGATTATCTAAATAAGCCCATTTTTATTTCAATATTTTCATTAGATTTTATCTTAAAACACTAAAAAGATCTTTGAGGTTATTTATTACTACTGAACCGGTAGCTTCAAGACGAGTTTTACTTTGATGGCCATCTGCAATCAATATACATTTACATCCTATTGCATCTGCCACTTCACGATCATGGTCTGTATCACCTATGAGGCATGTATTTTCAGGAGAGATTTTTAACTTTTTCAACATATTTATTCCAAGAGTTGTTTTCGAAACAGCAAAATTGTTATCGAGGCCACTAATTTCATCGAAATAATTTGCAATGTTAAAATGATAAATAGCTTCTTTAAGTTTTGTATCCTCAGAAGCAGACAATACCAATTGTTTGAACCCTGATTCCTTGAAGAATTCTAAAACTTCTATAACCTGATTGTGTAATTCACATTGAGATAACTTTGAATAGTATTTTTGAATGTATTGATTTGCAGGTATTTCAAATGGCTCTTTTTCAAATTC
>CAYXJA010000026.1:11160-13837 GCA_964465425.1 uncultured Prolixibacteraceae bacterium
TCTTTTTCTTCTTCCGAATATTTATCTGAAAATGTCTTTTTATTGTCTAGTAAATCAAAGGCTATGTAGTTATTTGGCCAAAGTTTATAGTTGAAGTAAATCCTTTTATCAATATATTCTGAAATGGCAGATATTGCTTCGTTGTTTTTTTTCCCTTTAATTAGCTCAACAAGTCTGTAGTTTAATGGATTGCCAAAAGAAAAATGAATTCTTCCTTTTTGGGACATGAACCCATTTGCCATACTTTTAAGGTCGTCTTTTTGTGTTTTTGCAAAATCAGGATTGTATTTTTTATTAAGAAGTTCTTCAACTTTTGATATTGCACATGGCTCTATTTCATATGAAATAGCCATAGGAACAATATTTAATTCGAAAAAACCTTCAAGTAATGAACCTTCATTGCTCATATTTAGCATCTTAAGAATGGCTTGTTGTGTTTGATCATTGCCATCCTTTGTTCTTCCTTCCTTTTGCGCAATCCATATCGATTCACCTTTTCGGGTAAGAGCATATCTGATATATGATGATAGTTCTTTTGAAGATTCAAGTTGCTCTCTTAATCCAAGATTTCTTTTTACAATGAAGGAGCGGTTTATCTTTACTAATTTTTCAATCCATTCATAGATCAGAAGATTATCCCCGATAGCGATTTCTGTTTTTCTAAAATTGTGCTTATCCATTATTAAGTTGAGGAAAGCAGAGTCAAGTATTATATCCCGATGATTTGATATAAAAAGATAATTTCCATCTGTACGGAATTGCTCCATTGCACTAAAACTAATCCCGGAAGTTGTTTTCTTCTCTGTATCTTCTAATAAATGTACTATGATTTTTTTTTGAAACTCTTCGACCGATGTTATTGTTTTCAGATAATAGATCAGTTTTTCTCTTTCATCCTGTTTAGGATATAACATTTCGACTATCCTCATAAATCCGGGATCTGCAATCAATGAATGAATTGCATCATTTACTTCATCGTCATTGTAGGGGCGGATATCATCGAATCTATTCATCATTTTAAATTTAAACCTGCAAATGTAGATAAAAATGATAACAACTCATAAACGTATTTTTAATTGAAACTTGATGTCTGTCTTATGATTGTTTTGTATTTCATTCACACCTGAACCTGTTTTTAAAATCTCGTCTGAATATTGAGTTCTGGCAGCCTTTAAATAAATAGTAAAATTTTCAGATATTTTATATTTCAGATTAATGTACAATCTAATTCCTTTATTCTGAAAGGCCGGAATATAATTATTCGAAGGAATATCACTTTCAAACATATAAATTCTTGAGTCATAATCATCAGTATTAAAAATTGAAGCACTTATCGATGTGACTAATTTGTTTTTTAAAAACGACGTTTTTGCATGAGTCATAATTAACCATCCAGATGATATGCTGCTATTTTTATTGTTGGATGATATTTCTCCCCTGAGGTTAAGTGAAAATGTTTCTGTTGGAGACCAGTTATATTGAAATCTTATTTTTTGATTAATTGCTTTAATATCTTTTTTTATAGCATTCTGTTCATTCGTTATTGATTTATTTGAGACTTCTTCCTTAAATCTCAATGAAAATTTTGAATCGGAACTAATTGAATATTCAGCATTGACTGCAAGATCCGTTCCTGAAGTAAGGTTAGATGCATTATATTCCGGCCAGTATGATTTATAAAAGTCAACATATCCTGAAAGTTTACTATGTGGTAGTGGTGTCCATAAAAAAGTAGTTAATATACCTGCTTCATTGTTTAATCCTGATTCTGAAATTGCATTTCCTCCTATTGAATGAAAAGCTTTGGAGTAACTTCTATATAATAAAGAAAAACCAACTTCACCGGACGGATTAGATTCCATACCTGCAATTAATGCCATACCTCCTGATTTGCTGATTGCTGCTTCACCAAAGAAATTTGTTTTTTTGGCGATGAACAAAGCATCAGAACTTAAATTGAAATTATTGTCGCCTTTGAATTTGAACTTATTATATAGTTTTTCTTCAGGTTCAATTGGTAAATTGAATTTCTGGTAAACGAAATTTAAACCCGCTTTAAATTTGCTTCTACTGATTACTGTACTAAATCCGGTGGTAAATGAATTAAGTTTCTTCTCATCAAAAATTTCTGAATCAGTACGATGATAGCCAGTGGTTTTTAAAGAAGTTACGTTCAGATAATTGCCTGTAGAATCTGATTCCGAAAGATTTGCATCTACATTTTTTTCTGAGACAAATAAAAGCATATTGTAATTTCCTTTTTCTAGCAAAACTGAAGTGCCTCTCAAAAAATTATTCTCGTCTGACGAAGAATAGGGTTTTATTCCCTGTCCGCTGAATCTGAGAGAAATAGATTCAGATGATTTTCTTTTTCCATATCCTGTCCACATTATTGCTCCCTGACCAAACTTAACCTGATAATCACCTACTATTATTCTTTTTAGTAAATTTTGTCCATTCCAAGACATATACCCGGAATAAAAGTCAAATCCCTGCTTATTACTTCCTTTAAAGAATTCTTCTCCTGAATCATTTTCAGCTGTTATTCCTAATGAAAACTTGTCTCCTTTACTGTGAGTGTATTTCATAAAGAGTTTAGGTCTAATACCAAGAAACTGCTTTTCTTCAAATCCCTTTGACTCTTCTATAGTATATTGTGTTCTTAGATTAATTTCGT
>CAYXJA010000027.1:0-5029 GCA_964465425.1 uncultured Prolixibacteraceae bacterium
ATAATTTTATCATTAAGAAGAATAAGGAAATTATCGTTATACCATTTTTCTTTTTTGATGATATAGTTATACATAGTCAAATCATTAGGTTTATATAATATATGTATAACTAATAGAATACAAATTACATTATTGCACAGAAAAGAATGCAAAAAATTTATCTGCGGAATTAATTACAGAAATTTGTAATCTTAATTTCGTGTTAAATTAATCAAAGACGTTAGGAATTTGCGTTGTAGAATATTTCCCGTCGTCAAGTTTCTTCCTTATTTCAGTAAATGCCTGAATAGTATATTCTGCATCTTCAATAGTATGAGCAGAGGTAGGCATGAGTCTTATAATTAATTGTCCTTTAGGAACAACAGGATAAATAGCCATAGAGCAAAAAATATTATAATTTTCTCTTAGGTCCATTACAACGTTGGTAGCTTCGGGTACTCCACCCTGAAGATATATTGGTGTAACAGGAGAACGTGTTGATCCAAGGTTAAATCCCTGAGCTTTAAGACCATCCTGCAGGTATTTGACAATATTCCAGAGGTTTTCTCTCATTTCAGGGTGACCTTTAATGAGTTCCAGTCTTTTTAAAGCTCCGGCAACCATTGCCATTGGTAAAGATTTGGCAAATGTCTGAGACCTCATATTATAGCGGAGATAATTACAAATATCTTCATCACAAGCTATAAAAGCACCAAACCCTGCCATTGCTTTGGCAAATGTCGCAAAATATAAGTCTACACGGTCAGTTACGTTAAAAAATTCAACAGTTCCGGCCCCAGTAGGTCCCATAATTCCAAAACCATGAGCGTCATCAACAAGAAGTCTGAAATTGAAATTTTCCTTTAATGCAGCAATTTCATCAAGTTTTCCTACATCGCCCGACATTCCGAATATTCCTTCAGTAATAACAAGGATACCGCCGTTGGATTTGCTTACAACCTTAGTTGCATGAGCAAGCTGTTTTTTAAGGCTATCGATATCATTGTGTTTGAAAACAAACCTTTTGCCTATATGAAGCCGGATGCCGTCTCTTATGCTGGAGTGTGATTCTGAATCAAAAACGATAACGTCATTTCTGCCAATAAGGGTGTCAATAACTGAAAGCATACCCTGATATCCGTAGTTTAGCAAGAAAGAATCCTGCTTTCCAACAAATTCAGCTAACTTTTTTTCAAGTTCTTCATGTTTACCGGTTTGTCCAGACATCATTCTTGCTCCCATCGGGTAGGCCAGGCCATATTCCTGAGCACCTTTCGCGTCAGCTTCCCTTACTTCGGGATGATTAGCAAGTCCCAAATAATTATTTAAGCTCCAGTTTAATACTTCTTTGCCCCTGAACTTCATCCTTGGACCAATTTCACCTTCCAGTTTAGGGAACATGTAATAACCGTGACCATGTTTTTGGAATTGGCCAAGAGCTCCTTTGTTTGACTTCAATTTATCAAATATGTCCATTATTGCGCGATTGGTATAAACTATGCAAAAGTAAAATTTTTTAAAAGTGTTTACAAATTGTGTTAATTTTCGTTAAATTATTTTGTAATGCCACATAAATCTTTAATTTTCACGTTTTATAATTTAAACTAAAAGTATACTTTTGCAATTCATTTTCAATTATGAATAAAAATTGGTTTTTCTTATTGATTTTAAGTACAGTGTTTTTCTCATGCGGTGAGTTTAATACTGTCTTGAAAAGTACCGACTACGAATATAAATACAAAAAAGCTATTGAATATTACGATGCCGGTGATTTTACACATGCTTCACAATTGTTTGAAGACCTTGTGTATGCATTCAGAGGCACATCTAAAGGTGATGATTTATATTATTTTTATGCCAAGAGTTGTTTTGCTCAAAGTGATTATCTTTTAGCAGGGCATTATTTCAAAGGTCTTGTTGATCAGTATCCAAGAAGTGAATATGCTGAAGAATCGCAATTCATGGTAGGGATGTGCTTTTTCAAAGACTCTCCATCGCCTAAGCTTGATCAGGAGGTAACTAAAAAGGCAATCGATTCATTTCAGCTTTTCATCAATATGTATCCTTTCAGTGCAAAAGTTGAAGAAGCAAACGTACTAATTGACGAACTTAACGAAAAGATAGTTTATAAGTCGTACCTTAGCGCCAAATTGTATTACGACATGCAATATTTTAAGGCATCAGTAATTGCAATAGATAATAGCCTGAATGATTTTCCTACAACGAAATACAGGGAAGAATTAAAATATTTACTCTTTAAATCTAAGTTTTTTCTGGCTTCTAATAGCGTTGAATCAAAAAAACGTGAAAGATTGAATGATGCCAGAGATGAATACTTTATCTTTGTGGATGAATTTCCAAACAGTAAGTATGTGAGAGATGTAAAGAGAGATTATAAGCAGATTGCTGAAATGTTGGGAATAGAAGAAAAAGAATTAAGTACTATTAATTAATAGATATGGATTATAAAAAGACAAAAGCATCAAGTTCAACTATCTCAAGGAATATTGACCGGTTGGCAGAAGAAACAGGTAATATTTACGAAACTGTAATGATTCTTGCTAAACGCTCAAATCAAATCTCTTCAGAGCTGAAAGAAGAATTAAATCAGAAGCTTTCTGAATTTGCTTCTTATACAGACAATCTCGAAGAAGTGTTTGAAAACAGAGAGCAAATAGAAATTTCAAAATTCTATGAAAGATTACCTAAATCAACTCTTATAGCAACACAAGAGTTTATTGAAGATGGTATTTACCACCGTAATCCTTTAAAAGACAGCCGTAAGGTTAAATTTTAAATAAAATTTCTTTTCGGTGCGACTGAAAGAAAAACATATAATATTGGGAATCACAGGAAGTATAGCTGCTTATAAGGCAGCTGTACTTTTAAGATACCTTATCAAAGAAGGTGCTGAAGTTCAGGTTGTAATAACCCCTTCAGGAAAGGAATTCATTACACCTGTTACTCTTTCTGCATTATCAAACAAACCTGTTATCAGTAATTTCTTCGGTTCAAATGATGGAACATGGAATAGTCATGTTGACTTGGGATTATGGGCTGATTTAATGCTCGTAGCTCCTGCAACAGCTTCTACCATTGGTAAATTTGCAAACGGAATTTGCGATAATATGCTTTGTACAACATACATGTCAGTTAAATGTCCGGTAATGATTGCTCCGGCTATGGATCTTGATATGTTTATTCATCCTGCAAATCAAAGAAATCTTTCTCTTCTTAAAGAATTCGGTAACATTATTATCGAACCTGCTACCGGTGAGCTAGCCAGCGGGTTAACAGGAAAAGGGCGTATGCAGGAGCCTGAAGCAATAGTCGAAGAAGTTGTGAAGTTCTTCAACGAAAAAAAAAACTGAATAATAAAAGGTTTCTGGTTACTGCCGGACCTACTCACGAAAAAATTGATCCTGTAAGATTTATTGGTAATTATTCCTCCGGCAAGATGGGTTTTGCTATTGCTGATGAACTTGCTGACAGAGGTGCTGAGGTAATTCTGATTGCAGGTCCTGTTTCATTAAAAACCAAAAATAAGAATATTAAAAGAATAGATATTGTTTCAGCAGAAGAAATGAATGAGCAGTGTTTTAAATATTTTCCTGAAACAAATGGTGCAATCATGTGTGCGGCTGTTGCTGATTTTACGCCTGTAGTTAAGTCCGATAAAAAGGTAAAACGGGGGAAGGAAAACTTTGTAATTGAATTGAAGCCTAATCCTGATATTGCTGCAGGACTTGGAAAAATAAAAAAAGAAAGACAAATACTTGTAGGGTTTGCTCTCGAAACAGACGATGAGGAGAAAAATGCAATCCTGAAACTTCAAAAGAAAAATCTTGATTTTATTATTTTAAATTCATTGAATGATAAGGGTGCCGGATTTCAAACCGATACAAATAAAATAACTATCATCGATAAGTATAATAAATCATTCAATTTTGAGTTAAAATCTAAAGCAGAAGTTGCTAAAGATATTATCGACCGTTTGATTGAAGAAATGGGATTGTAATATCAAATGCAATTTTTAAATTTACATTTCAAACGTGATTATGATGAGAAGATTATTATTATCTGCATTTTTTCTGATATTCATTTCTAATATATTGATAGCTCAGGAGTTAAGGTGTAACATAAGTGTTAACGCCAATAAACTTCCGGGAGCAAATAAAAATATTTTCCGTTCAATGCAAATGGATTTGTACGAGTTCATGAATAACAGAAAGTGGACAAAGCACAATTATACCAATAATGAAAAGATTGAATGTAGTATCACTATTCAGATAACACGGCAGGTTTCTTCCGACGAATATGAAGCGACTTTAAATATTCAAAGTAAAAGACCTGTTTATAACTCATCATTTAAAACCACTGTCCTGAATATTCAGGATGAAAGCTTCAGGTTTAAGTATCAGGAGTTTCAAACAATAGAATTTGTTGAATCAGGTAATAAGGATAACCTTACCAACACATTGGCTTATTATGCTTATGTGATTCTTGGATTTGACTACGATACCTTCTCTTTAAACGGAGGGACTGAGTATTTTGAAAGAGCCCGTCAGATAGTTACAGAATCGCAGAATGTGCAATGGAAGAATTCCGGATGGAAGGCATTTGAGTCAGACTATAACAGATATTGGCTGACAGACAATATATTAAACAAGACATATCTTCCTTATCGCGAGCTTATGTACACTTACCATAGGAAAGGCCTTGATGTAATGTCGGAAAGGGTAGAAGAAGGAAGAGCTGAAATTGCTGAATCCTTAAGATTACTTCAAAAGGTTTTCAGATCTCGTGCAAAGCTTTATATCACTCAGGTTTTCTTTGATTCAAAGTCAAATGAGCTTGTAAATATATTTTCTAATTCATTCCCCGATGAGCAAAACAGGGTCATTAAAATCCTTAACGAGTGTGATCCTTCAAATGCTTCAAAATATGAACGTATAACCAAAGGAGAAAGTACTTCTGATATTTGACCTATGCTTTCAGGACTATTAATAAAAAACTATGCCATAATCAAAGAGCTGAATATAAATTTCGG
>CAYXJA010000027.1:5129-6543 GCA_964465425.1 uncultured Prolixibacteraceae bacterium
TCTCAACATTCAAATCTTGAACTAGGCAAAAAACAATTTCAGCTTAATGTTGTCGATTGGTACGGAGGTCATTCCGATGTGCTTTCCAGTTATAGTGAACTTTATAAGGAATACAGAAAGCAGGAATCTTTACTGATTTCTACAAGGGAGATGGCTAAACAATCAAAGGCTGATTTGAATTTTTATGAGTTTCAGTTTAATCAGCTATATGAGGCAAAACTAATAGATGGTGAGCAGGAACAGCTTGAGCAGGAACAGGAAATGCTTTCACATGCGGAAGACATTAAATCAGGACTTTATACAATAAATAGTATACTTGATGGTGACGAACAGTCGATCATCCTTAAAATGAAGGAGATTTATTCGGTCGCACAGAAAATGACTGCTTATTTGCCTGTAGCTGAAGCAATACAAACTCGTATTGAGAGTCAGCTTATTGAAGCAAGAGATATTGCACAGGAATGTGAACAGATGCTTGAAAAAACTGATTCTGATCCTTCACGACTTGAATTCATAAATAACAGGCTTGACCTGATATACACGCTTCATCAGAAACACAGGACAGGCTCTGTTGCTGAGCTTATAGTGCTGCGTGATAGTTTCGATGAAAAGATACAGGCAGCGGCTTCTTTTGACGAAGAAATTGAACGATTGGAAAAACTTTGCACTTCATTGCATTCAAAAATGGTGGAATCGGCTGCTAATCTGACTGATTGCAGGAAAAAGATTTTACCGGATATTGAAAGAGAAATTGTATCATATCTTAATCTTCTGGGAATGCCCAATGCAATATTTAATGTTGAAGTTGGAAGGAAAGACGATTATACACAATCAGGGATAGATGAAGTTTCATTTTTATTTAATGCAAACAAAGGGGGGCAGCCTGAAGATATAAACAAAATTGCATCCGGAGGAGAATTGTCGCGTCTTATGCTTGCTATTAAGAGCGTTATAGCAAGGTCGAAGGAACTGCCGGCTATTATTTTTGATGAGATTGACACAGGAATTTCAGGTGAGATTGCCAATAAAATGGCTGATATTTTAAAATCGATTGCCGGTTATATGCAGGTAATAAATATAACTCATCTTCCACAGATTGCCTCTAAAGGAGATAATCATTATCTGGTTTATAAAAATGAAAATGAAAGAAATGTAGAAACCGGAATGAGGATCCTCGATAAGGAAGAAAGAATAAGAGAAATTGCTAAAATGCTTAGTGGTGATAATCCATCACCTGAAGCAATGGCAAATGCCAGATCATTATTAAACAATTAATCGATTAATTCTGTATATTTGAAACTACAGATTTATTTTAAAAAATTAAAAAACTTGCAGATATGAAAAGAATAATTACCCTAATAGTGTTTTTGCTTTTAATCGGAGGAGCTGTATTGTTTTATGTGCGTCATTATTA
>CAYXJA010000027.1:6643-13643 GCA_964465425.1 uncultured Prolixibacteraceae bacterium
CGGTTATCCCACCATTTACGTAATCTTTCCAGCATAGATATTTCCTGTTGGCTGTTTCCGGCTTTCCATATTCTTTTGTTTTTAATCTTTGCGGGAAGGTATTGCTGTTTTACAAAATTGCCTTCAAATGAATGCGCGTATTTGTAATTTTCGCCATACCCTAATTCTTTCATTAGTTTAGTTGGTGCATTCCTTAAATGCAGTGGTACAGGAAGGTTGCCGGTGTTTCTTACCAATTCAAGAGCATCATCAATGGCGCAGTATGAAGAATTAGATTTAGGAGAGGTTGCAAGGTAAATAGTAACTTCAGAGAGTATAATTCTTCCTTCAGGCCATCCGATTTTATTAATTGCATCGAATCCGGCATTGGCAAGCAGTAGTGCATTTGGATTAGCCAGTCCAATATCTTCAGAAGCAGAAATAACTAATCTTCTGGCAATAAATTTTGGATCTTCACCACCTTCAACCATTCTGGCAAGCCAGTAAACAGCTCCGTCAGGATCGCTTCCCCTTATACTTTTAATAAATGCAGATATGATGTCATAATGCAGTTCTCCATTTTTATCGTATGCAGAAGGATTCTCCTGTAATGATGAAGTAACCTTTTCATTATTAATGATTACAGGTTCTGAATCGGAAGAATTAACGACCAATTCTATTATATTGAGAAGCTTTCGTGCATCTCCGCCGGCAAATCTGAAAAGGGCTTCTTTTTCCTGAACTTCAATCTTTAATTTTTTTAGTTCAGTATCATTTTCAATAGCAAAATTCAATAGTTTGTCGAGGCCATCAACATCAAGTGATTTCAGTACATAAACCTGGCAACGTGATAATAGGGGAGTGATTACTTCAAACGAAGGGTTCTCGGTAGTTGCTCCAATGAGTGTGACGATTCCTTGTTCAACAGCCCCAAGCAGTGAATCTTGCTGTGCCTTGCTGAACCTGTGTATTTCGTCGATGAAAAGTATAGGATTGGGCTTATTGAAAAATAGTTGTTTTCCGGCTTTATCTATAGCTTCTCTTACATCCTTTACACCTGAACTGACGGCACTCAATATGTAGAACGGCCTGTTAAGTGTATTTGCAATAATCTTAGCAAGAGTAGTCTTACCAACACCAGGAGGACCCCATAGGATGAGTGAAGTAATATTATTGGCTTCAATCATTTTCCGGAGTATTGCATCATGCCCTACCAAATGTTCCTGACCAATATATGTGTCAAGTGATTTGGGTCTTAATCGTTCTGCCAGTGGTTGATATGACATAATGCAAAAATAATAATGTGTTTAGCAAAAAGTACTAATTGCAATATCTTTTAATAACATTGTAAGCTTCTTCAATTCCAAGTTCGCCTGATTTACTTAAATCCTTTGCGCCTTCTTCAACCTTGTTTAAAAGAATTTTGACAAGTCCTCTGTTATAATAAGCTTCAGCAAATTCGGGTTCAAGTGCTATAGCTTTGTCATATTCCTCAATTGCTGAAATATACTTTTCATTTCGACAGTATATATTTCCTCGGTTAAAGTAAGCAAAATAGAAGTTAGGATTCATGTAAACGACAACAGAATAATCAGTTAATATGTCGTCATATGTACTTGAATTTGAAGCCGCATTTTTTTGATTACTTTGAGTTGCGGAAGTTTGATTAACAAGTTCTCCAACTTCATCTACAGCTTTAACCAATTCTATTTGTTCAAGCATTCGGGCTTTAGTATTAGCCCTCATAAAATAAGCGAGGAGGTTTCTTTCATCATTTTTGATTGCCTTATCAAAATCAGCAATGGAATTATTGAAATCATTGATTAAAGCCTTAAATATTCCCCGGTATAGAAAGTTGGTACTGTTTTTATCATTAGTCTTTATTTTTTCATCAAAAGTTGAAATTTGCTTTTGGTAGAATTCAAAAGATGATGACGACACGCTGTTGTTGTTTGAGATTGTTAGATAAGGGTCATAGTTATAGGCAGCATTAAGGTTTTCGACAACAATATTGAAATATCCCACATCGTCGTTCTCTGCCCTTTTTTTATTGATGTTTATAATTTCAAAAAGGGGAAGCAGTCTTATTTCAATATTTATATCCTGAACTTTTCCCGGGTCAGTTTTAGATGCAGATTGATTCTTGCGAGATTCTTCAAGTACAAGATCTGCCTTGAGCTTTCTTTTCCTCAGCTCTTCAATATCAATTTCCTGTTGTGAGTTATTATTAATAGTGTCATTTAATTCAGTTTCATCAATATGCCCTGCAGCTTTAGCCTGTTGTTTCTGAGCTTGTTGTTGCCAGGCTAGCATTTGCTGCTGTTGAAATTTGATTTTTTCTTCAGTAGTTTGCCAAGGTCTTTTAGCAAATCTGGGATCTAAAAGTGAAGCTTTATCATAATCACCCTGATATCCGGGTTTTCCTGTCATCTCCTTTGCAATTGCTCTGTTGAAATACGCACTTGCAAGTTGAGGATCCAGCTTTATGGCATCGTCATAGTCCATTATGGCTGATTCATAACTTTCAAGCTGTTGTTTAATCATTCCCCGGTTAAGATATGCGAATGAATTTTTAGGATCGAAATAAATAGACATATCGAAATCGCGAAGAGATCCTGCATAATCTTCTTTTTCAAGTTTAATGAGACCACGACTCATATACCCCAAAGAATTATTTGGTTTAATTCTTATGAGCTGGTTACAATCGGAAATAGCTTTATCCCATTCTTTCAAGAGCTGATATGCAATACTCCTGTTCAGATATGCATTAAAATTTTTTGACTTGAGTTTTATTGCCTGAGAATAATCTTCGATTGCCCCTACATAATCGTGCATTGCTGCTTTGCATATTCCTCTGTTGTTGAAAATATCAGCATTTTCACCATCAAGTTCCATTGCTTTGGAATAATCGTCAAGTGCAAGATTGAATTCTTTCAGATTGTAATGGACTACCCCTCTGTACATTATTGCTTCAGGAAAGAAAGGCTTAATTTCGATGGCCATGTCAAGATCTTTTTTAGCGCCTCTGAAATCATCAAGTTCAAGCTTGGCAATTCCTCTGTAGTAATATGGTTCGGGAAGATATGGTTTTAATTTTATGACCATATTAAATGTCTGGATAGCACTGGTATAATTGCCGAAGTATAGTTTGCTTCTTCCGGCAAGAATAGCTTTATCTGTATTCAATTGGGCAAACCCTTCAAAAACAAGTAAGGCAAAAAGTAAGACTAATAAACGTTTCATAATTAATGATGATATTCACAAAAATAATATTTTTAAAGGGTGACATTGTGTTTTTCATTTATTTTAACGTAACAGTGTTGCAATAATTATATAAAACAAAAAAAGCTGAATAAGATTGTTTTTTACTACATCTTTGATTAACTTTTTAGAAAATTTAAATTTTTGAAAAAAAATTTCGAAATGGCTTTTTTCACTGTAATAACAAGATGAAAAAGGTTACTTTTGTTAACTTTTTAAAAAAACAGAGATGGAACTTCTGGAAAAGATCAAACAAAACGCTTCTTCTCATAACAAGAGAATTGTTTTGCCTGAGGGGAATGAACCCCGAACAATAAAAGCAGCTGAAATAGTACTAAAAGAAAAGCTTGCCCGGTTAATATTGCTGGGAGATAGTAAGGAAATACTTGAAAATGCAGGTAGTCTCGGTGCAGACATAAGTTCTGCCACAATTGTTGATCCTGCAACTGATTCAAGAAGGGAGGCTTATGCTGACAAGATGGTTGAGCTTAGAAAGAGTAAAGGTTTGACCAAAGAGGAGGCACTGAATCTTCTTAATGATCCCCTTTATTTCGGGCCGATGATGATTAAATGCGGAGACGCAGATGGTGAACTGGCGGGGGCTATTAATGCAACAGGTGATGTATTACGGCCTGCATTGCAATATATTAAAACTGTTCCCGGCTGTAGTGTTGTTTCCGGAGCATTTTTCATGTTTGTTGATAAGAAATTCGGAGAAGATGGTATTCTTGTTTTTGCAGATTGTGCTGTAATGCCTGATCCAACTGATGTTCAGTTGGCTGAGATAGCCGTTGCATCATCAAAAACTGCTGTTGCAATTGCAGGATTCGAACCAAGAGTTGCTATGTTAAGTTTTTCAACTAAAGGAAGTGCAAATCATCCTTTGGTGGATAAGATTAAAAGTGCAACCAAAATTGCAAAAGAAATGGCTCCGGATCTTTTAATTGATGGGGAGCTTCAATTAGATGCAGCTTTAATAAAAGAAGTAGGAGAGTTGAAGTGCCCGGGCAGTCCTGTAGCCGGAAGGGCTAACATTCTTGTTTTCCCGGGATTGGAATCAGGTAATATCGGATATAAGTTAGTACAGCGTTTAGCCGGCGCAGAAGCTATTGGCCCTGTTTTGCAGGGGATGGCTGCTCCCATTAATGATTTATCCAGAGGATGCTCAGTAACAGATATTGTCAACATGATTGCAGTAACTGCCAATCAGGCTGCAGGTTTAAGTTAAATTTTGAAATTCAATCTTATGTCAGAACCTATAATAGAGTCGATTGTTGATTTTGGATTAACCAAAGAAAAGAAATCAGCCAAGTTATTTTCAAAAGTTGGAATTGTATGTTGCGAAAATGACGGGCAATATATTGCCAGAGTATGCAGTTCATATGGTATGGATGTTTTGTTCTGGGAAGCTACTTCTGAAAAGATTAGGAGGTCATTAGATAGTATTGAAGCTATAATGCAAAGCAGAATACGAAACTGGGGGGCTACTGAATCTGAAAAGAAAGCAGTTATGTCAAGAATAAAAGGAACAACTGATCTTAATGATCTGAAAGATTGTGATCTTGTTGTTGAAACAGTTTCTTCAACCAGTATTGGCAGAACTATTGATGCAAGAAAAAGATTGTTCGAAGAGCTGGAAAAGATTGTTGATCCAAGCTGCATTATTGCTACCAATTCTACTTCTGTTATTATATCTGACCTTTCTGAAGGACTAAAACACAGGGAAAGATGCATCAGCATTCATTTCATGATTAATTCAGTTGATTCAAGAATTGTTGAAATTACAAAAGGACTTTATACTTCTGAAGAAGCTTATGAAAAGGTAAGTCAGTTCATTAAGATGGTTAAAAGGAAAGCAATTCCTGTTGAAGAATCAGTAGGGCTTATAAGCGTCAGAATGTTTGTTATTATTTTGAACGAAGCTTGTGAATTGATGCAGGAAGGGGTTAGCAGTAAGGAAGATATCGAACAACTAATGCACACAGGTTATGGTATGAGAATGGGCCCTTTTGCTATTGCTGATATCATGGGACTCGACAGAGTTGTCAGATGGATGGAAAACCTGTTTAATGAATTCGGCGACGCCAGATATAAACCAAATCCTGTAATCAGAAGACTTATCAGACAGCATTGCTATGGAGTATCATCAGGAAAGGGTTTCTTCAAGTATGATGAATATGGCGAAAGAATAAAATAACTTTTTGAATACCGGATCAATATAATATAAACCAGCAAAATGAAAATATTAGTACTTAATTGTGGCAGCTCTTCAATAAAATTTCAATTATTCGAAATGGATGATGAATCAGTGCTAGCTAAAGGTTTGGTTGAGAAAATCGGTTTAAACGGATCTTGTTTAAAACTTACAAAAGCTGATGGACAGGAAGTAATATTTGAAGGTGAAATACTGGACCATAAAATCGGTATTGAATATGTGTTAGGCGTCTTATCCAGTAAAAAACATGGCTGCCTGTCTAAATTGAATGAAATTTCTGCTGTAGGACATAGAGTTGTTCATGGTGCTGAAAGATTCAAATCCAGCGTTCTGATAACTCAGGAAGTGATTTCAGAAATGGAGAAATGTATAGATCTTGCTCCATTACACAATCCGCCAAATCTTAAAGGTATTGAAGCAATTACTGAAATTATTCCGACTATGGTTCAGGTTGGAGTTTTTGATACAGCTTTTCATCAAACTATGCCTAAGTATGCATATATGTATGGAATTCCATATAGTTTATATCAAAAATACAGCATAAGAAGATATGGTTTTCATGGAACTAGCCACAGGTACGTAAGCAATAGAGCTTGTGAAATTCTTGGTGTAAACTATAACGAACAAAAAATTATAACTTGCCATTTAGGCAACGGAGCTTCAATCACAGCTATTGATAAAGGTGAATCTGTTGATACTTCCATGGGTTTTACTCCGGTTGAAGGATTAATTATGGGCACCCGTGCAGGCGACCTAGATATCGGTGTTGTTACATATCTAATGGAAAAGGAAAATCTTGGCGTTGAAACTGCTTCAACACTCTTTAATAAACATAGTGGAATGCTTGGTCTTACCGGTATATCATCCGATTCCAGGGATATTTTAAAAGCTGCAAATGAAGGGAATGAGCAAGCAAAAATGGCTATAGAAATCTATAACTACAGGATAAAGAAATATATAGGTTCTTATATTGCAGCAATGAATGGTTGTGATATTTTGGTTTTCACAGGCGGAGTAGGCGAAAATGCAGTACATACCAGGAAAGGTGTTTGTACTGATCTTGAATGGCTAGGAATTGAAATTGATGAAAAGATAAATTCTAAAATCAGAGGAACTGAAGCAATCATTAGTTCTGAAAATTCAAAGATTAAAGTTTTGGTCATACCGACAAATGAAGAATTAATGATTGCCCGTGACACTTTAAACTTCATAAAAGACTGATAATAAAATATAAATGAAAAAGGATGTTTTTAAAAAAACATCCTTTTTCATTATTTCCTGTTAAGGTTAGCTTTTTTCTTATTTCAAATTATTCTGCAGCTTCCTGGATTTCTTCAACTTCTCCTTCAATTTCTTCAGCTGCATCTTCTATAGCGTCTCCCGTTTCGTCTATAACATCATCAATAGCTTCACCTGTTTCATCAATTGACTCCTCAACATCTTCAATAACTTCAGTGGCTTCGTCACTTACATCTTTTGATTTGTTCTGGTTACTGCATGCTGCTAAAAATATTAAACAAAAGATTGCTAAAAACAAAGATTTCT
>CAYXJA010000028.1:0-13366 GCA_964465425.1 uncultured Prolixibacteraceae bacterium
AAACCTGATGGTATGCTTCTTCAGAACTATTAACAATCTTTACATTTAAAACTTCAACCTGATCTAAGTGATGGGCAGGAGTTTCAAACCAACATGTGTCGATATAAAGATTTGGAATTGTATTAACAGGAACTTTTACAAAATTATAAACTGAAAGGGTATCAGCCTTAAGATTTATTAAATCAGTAGTATGCTTTTGAAAGTCAGAAATAACAAAAATTTTATTGTCAGAATCATTAAGTAAATTACCGGTAAGATTTTCAAATCGTGATAAAATAGTAGTAAGCATCACGGCTTTCTTTCCTTCTTCTACTTCTCCTATTAAGTTTTTAATTTCTTGCCGGGTATAAAATCTAAAATGTTTTTCACTCAAATCATTAGTAAGTAAAGCATATTTAGCATCAGCCGGACTAGCATCTACAATTGCAAATGCCTTTTGCTTTGCACTTTCAATAGCCTTGCCTTCCTCCCCTTCTGCGTTCATACTGAAGGAATTGTCGATATAGATACAAACAACTTTATTTGATAATTGCTTAATAATATTGGCTGAAGGCAGGTATGGTTTAGCAAAAGCTAAAACCAAAGACATTATTACAACAATTCTGCAAATAAGCATTATTAGTTGTTTAAGTTTTGACCTTCTTTGTGATTCCTTCTTTACCTTTTTAAGAAAGTTAACATTAGAAAAATATACAGTCTGATGTCTCCGAAGATTGACCAGATGAATAATTAAGGGTATTGCCACCAATAATAAGGCCCACAAAAAAGTCGGGAATATGAATTTCATTATATCCTATTTAAAAATCACTCAAAAATAATATAAACATTGGAGAGGCTGAATAAAGTTATTAATCAATGTTAAAAATTTTCAACTACCATTTAAAAAAAGATTGATTTATTTCATTGGTATTTAAAAATTGCTAATTTTCCATAGTCAAAAATGTTGAAAAAACGAAAAGGAGAGAAAATCGTAAATTCAACAGCTAAACCTACTTTACCATTCTTATTATGGATCTAAAATTACAGGAACTTACAGAAAAACTCTATCAGGAAGGAGTCGTGAAGGGTAATCAAGAAGCAGAAAAGATTATTGCGAATGCCCATTCCCAAGCAAAAGAGATAATTGAAAAAGCAAAAGCTGAAGCTGAAGCCATAATTATTGGTTCAGAAAAGAAATCAGAAGAGCTTTCAAAGACCACCCGTTCAGAATTACAGTTAGCGTCAGGACAATTGGTAAGCGCTTTGCAGCAGGAAGTTGTAAACTTAATCAGTGGAAAGATAGTAGAAAATACAGTCAAACCAGCGACAGATGATATTAAATATATTCAGCAGTTAATTCTTACTGCAGTCCAAAATTGGTCGGCAAAACAGGATTTACTTATTGTTGTTTCTGAAAAAGACAAAGAAAGTATTGAAGATTATTTTGCTTCTCTTTCTAAACAACAACTTGACAAAGGTATAACGATTACATCTGCTAATAAAATAAAAGCAGGATTCCAGGTTGGCCCTGCAGATGGAAGCTACAAAGTAAGCTTCACACAAGATGATTTCATGAATTTCTTCAAAGAATTTATAAGACCGAAGGTGGTTGAACTATTGTACGGTCAAAAATAAGACCTATGGGAAACTATTATTACCTGGTTGCCGGATTGCCTGAATTACAAACCGACGGTCAGAAATTAAAACACACTTTGATTGAGCTTAAAGAAGAATTAGTTAAAAGCCTGTCTGCTTCAGACATGACAATGATTAACTATTTCTTTATGCAATATGACAATCGTAATGTCTTAAAACTTATTTCAGATATTGAAGCTGAAACGGATGAGCGAGGGACAATATCCAAAGAAGAAATTACAGAATTTATTATCAATTATAAAAAACAAGAAGCTGACATAAGTAAGAAGCTGTACGGTTATATAAAGCATTTTATTACATCCTTCATCTCCGAAGAACCTGTTTTTACTGAATTAAACTGGGAGGATCAATTAACAACCCTTTATTATGATTACGCGATTAAGTGTAAAAACGAGTTTATCGCTTCCTGGTTTGAATTCAACCTTATACTCACCAATGTTTTAGTAGCTAATAATTGCTTAAAATATGGGATTGACAGACATAAAGCAATAATTGGTCATTCCGAAATAATAGATTCCATAAGAAATAGTAATGCAAAGGATTTTGGCATCTCAACAATATTCCCGGAAATTGATGAAATGGTAAGAATTGCTGAAGAACCGGATTTTTATGAAAGAGAAAGAAAAATTGAAATATTAAAATGGAACTGGCTTGAAGACAAGGGATTCTTTCACTTTTTTGACATGGAATATTTGTTTATTTATCTTTTAAAAGTTGAAATGCTACAAAGATGGGTAACATTAGCAAAAGCTTCCGGAAGTGAAATTTTCAGAGAAATGATAGGTAAGTTACAACGTTCATTTGAATTTCCAAATGAATTCACATTGAAGAAAATTAAGTAAAAAAATAAAAAAACAGATATGTCTACTATAGGTAAAGTAAAAGGGATTATATCCAACCTGGTTATTGTAGAAACATTTGGACCTGTTTCACAAAATGAAATATGCTTTCTGAACACCAATGGTGTTGAATTGATGGCAGAAATAATTAAAGTAATAGGCCAAAATGCATATGTACAAGTATTTGAAAGTACCCGTGGCGTTAAAGTAGGAGATGATGTCCGGTTTGCAGGACATATGCTTGAAGTAACACTTGGTCCGGGTATACTTTCTCGCAACTATGACGGATTGCAAAATGATCTGGATAAGATGGAAGGTGTTTTCCTGAAACGAGGAGAATACACATATCCTCTAAACAGTGATAAATTATGGGATTTTAAACCATTGGCGAATCCGGGTGATGAAGTTGAAGCCGGCTCTTGGCTTGGTCAGGTTGACGAAAATGGCCAACCCCACAAGATTATGGTTCCTTTCATTTTCGAAGGCAAGTACAAAGTAAAATCTGTTGCAAGTGAAGGCAACTATAAAATAGATGATACTGTTGCAATATTAACAGATAATGAAGGGAAAGATATAAAAGTTACAATGGTTCAGAAATGGCCTGTAAAAAAACCTATTAAGGCATTCAGAGAAAAACCAAGGCCTTTTAAACTGCTTGAAACAGGTGTACGTACAATCGACACTATAAATCCAATTGTTGAAGGAGGTACCGGTTTCATCCCCGGCCCTTTTGGAACAGGGAAGACGGTATTACAACATGCTATATCAAAACAAGCTGAAGCTGACATAGTAGTTATTGCTGCTTGTGGAGAGCGTGCAAATGAAGTAGTTGAAATATTCACTGAATTTCCTGAGCTTGAAGATCCTCATACAGGAAGAAAGCTTATGGAAAGAACAATCATTATAGCTAACACTTCAAATATGCCGGTTGCTGCGCGTGAAGCATCTGTATATACGGCAATGACTCTTTCTGAATACTATCGTTCAATGGGGCTTAAAGTATTAATGATGGCCGACTCTACTTCCCGTTGGGCACAAGCTTTAAGAGAGATGTCCAATCGTCTGGAAGAGCTTCCGGGTCAGGATGCTTTCCCGATGGACCTTTCTGCCATTATAGCCAACTTTTATGCAAGAGCAGGATTTGTTTATCTCAAAAATGGCATGACAGGTTCAGTAACATTTATTGGAACAGTTTCTCCTGCAGGTGGTAATCTTAAAGAACCGGTCACTGAATCAACAAAGAAAGTGGCACGTTGTTTTTATGCTCTACAGCAAAGCCGTGCCGATGGTAAAAGATATCCTGCTATCAACCCGATAGACTCATATTCAAAATATCTTGAGTATCCTGAATTCATTGAATATATTGCTAAAAGAATTGGTAATAACTGGATTGATATGGTCAATGAAGCAAAAACAATTTTGCTTCGCGGTCAGGAAGTCAGTGAACAGATTAATATTCTTGGTGATGATGGAGTTCCTGTTGACTATCATGTAAGGTATTGGAAATCGGAAGTAATTGACTTTGTGATTTTACAACAGGATGCCTTTGACAAAATCGACATGCTAACACCTCTTGAAAGGCAGGAATTTATGCTTGGAAAAGTAATGGAAATATGCAGGACTGACTTCAAATTTGATTCATTTACTGAAGTTGACAGTTATTTTAAAAGGCTTATCAATCAGCTGAAACAGATGAACTATTCCGAATTTCAATCTGACGAATTCAATAAATATCAGGAAGAATTAAATGTTATTTTAAACGAAAGGAGGGTAGCATAATGACAACTAAAGCTTTTCAAAAAATATATACCAAATTAACCAAAGTTACTAAAGCTACCTGCACTCTTAATGCTGAAGGTATTGGCAATGAAGAACTGGCAGAAATAAACGGAAGACTTGCACAGGTTGTTAAAATAATTGGCAATGAAGTGACCCTTCAGGTTTTCGGAGGGACAGAAGGTATTCCAACAAATGCAGAAATAGCATTTTTAGGAAAAGCTCCTACCTTAAAGGTTAGCAATCAACTTGCAGGTAGATTTTTCAATGCTTTTGGAGAACCTATTGACGGAAGACCAGCTATTGGTGGAGAAGAAATCGAAATCGGAGGACCTTCAGTGAATCCTGTTCGCAGGCTACAACCATCAGAACTAATTGCTACCGGAATAGCAGGTATTGACCTTAATAACTCTTTAGTTTCAGGTCAGAAAATTCCTTTTTTCGCTGACCCTGATCAACCTTTCAATCAGGTAATGGCAATGGTTGCTTTAAGGGCCAAAGCAGATAAAATAATTTTAGGAGGAATGGGATTAACAAATGATGATTATCTCTTCTTCAAAAATGTATTTGATAATGCCGGTGCTCTTGATAGGATTATATCATTTGTAAACACAACAGAAGACCCACCGGTAGAAAGATTATTAGTTCCTGACATGGCTCTTACTGCTGCTGAATATTTTGCAGTAGAAAAAAATGAAAGCGTATTGGTATTGTTGACTGACATGACATTATATGCAGATGCCCTTTCGATTGTATCCAACAGAATGGATCAAATTCCTTCAAAAGACTCAATGCCCGGTTCTTTATATTCTGACCTGGCTAAAATATATGAAAAGGCAGTTCAGTTCCCTGCAGGGGGCTCAATAACAATCATTGCAGTTACAACCCTTTCAGGTGGCGACATCACACATGCTATTCCTGACAATACAGGATATATCACAGAAGGACAATTATTCTTGCGCAGGGACAGTGATATTGGGAAAGTAATAGTTGACCCTTTCAGATCACTATCAAGGCTTAAACAGCTTGTAATTGGCAAAAAAACACGCGAAGATCATCCACAGGTAATGAATGCAGCGGTTAGACTTTTTGCTGATGCGGCAAATGCAAAAACTAAACTAGAGAATGGTTTCGACCTGACAGAATATGATGAAAGAACATTGGCTTTTGCTAAAGAATATTCAAATAGCTTGCTTGCCATTGACGTAAATATAGGCACTGATGAAATGCTTGACACCGGATGGAAACTTTTTGCTAAGCATTTCACAAAAGAAGAAGTAGCTATTAAGCAGGAATTGGTTAACAAGTACTGGAAAAATTAACCGGAGAATTAAGACCAGATGAGTATAAATTATCAGTTCAATAAGACATCATTGCAACTCCTTGAAAAACAGTTGAAGGTTAGAGTCAAGGCTTTACCAACAATTAAAAACAAGGAAAGTGCTTTGCGCATGGAAGTTAAAAAAACTAAAAATGATGTTGCTGCGCTCGAAGTCTTACTTGAACAAAAAATCGGACAATATGAAAATATGGTTATGCTATGGTCGGAGTTTAATTCTTCGCTTGTAAAAGTTACAGATGTTCGATTATTATCTAAAAAAGTGGCGGGGGTAAAAATACCAATTCTGGATGGTGTAGATTTTTCAATTGAAGAATATAGCTTATTTAATAATCCTCAGTGGTATTCTGATGGAATTGAACTTTTAAAAGAAATGGCCAGGATTGGCATTGAGCATGAATTTTTAAATCAAAGAATGATGCTTTTTGAACATGCACGTAAGAAAACCACTCAAAAAGTTAACTTATTTGAAAAAGTTCAGATTCCCGGATATGAGGATGCAATAAGAAAGATCAAACGTTTCATGGAAGATGAAGAAAACCTTTCAAAATCATCTCAAAAGATTGTTAAAGAAAGACAGCAAAATAAGGAGGAAGAGCTATGATAACCGAAATGGAGAAAATATCTTTTCTGGTTTTTTATAAAGACTATACGGAATTCCTTGAAAAAATAAGGAACGAAGGAGTATTGCATGTTGAAAGCAAGGCTCAGGGTATGCCAACAGAACCTTCTTTAATTGAAAAACTTAAACTTCAGGAAAGACTTCTGAATGCAATCAGGATTCTTAAAAATAAGAAAGCTGAACAAAAAGAACCTCCGGTAAGTGTTACCGGTGATATTATTCTTTCCAGATTTGAGAAATTGCCTGTAAAAACTGAAGATCTAAATCTAAAATCACAATCTCTAAAGAAAACATTAGCTCAACTTGAGCCATGGGGTAATTTTTCCTGGAACAGTATTGATAACTTAATAAATTCAGGGAAAATTGTATCATTCTGGTCTTGCAACAAATCTTCCTTTAAAGAAGAATGGATAGAAAAATATAATGCATTTAATATCCAAACGACCAGTACTACAGTATTTTTTGTAACTATTACGGACAAGGATGTTACCAAAGAAATTGAAGCTGAAAATTTAAAGCTTCCACGTGCAGAGATTTCAAACGTTCAAACAGAGCTCGAGAAAATAAAAACTGAACTTGCTGAAATTGAGAATGAATATAATGAACTTGCTTCTTACGGATTGCCTCTACTTCAAAAATATCAGGATGAAATTCATAATGAATTTTCATTTGAAAAAATTACTATTCAAACAGAAAAACATGCTGAAGACAGAATAATGGTTTTAGAAGGCTGGATTCCTTCTGAGAAGAAAGATTCATTAGTTAACATGTTGGAATCGGAAGGGGTTTATTATGAAATCAGATCAGTAGAAAATGAAGATAATCCTCCGATACTACTTAAAAACAATTGGTTCTCAAGGCTATTTGAACCAATAGGTGCATTATATGCCCTGCCAAATTATCGTGAGATTGATCTCACACCATATTTTGCTCCCTTCTATTGGTTGTTCTTTGGATTTTGCCTTGGAGATGCAGGATATGGAATATTCCTTGCAATAGTTGCTTTAATATTGATTTATAAAGGAAGCAAGAAATTAGTCCCATACATGAAGCTTGTTTTATTGCTTGGAATATCTACTTTCATATTTGGAGCAATATCCGGCACTTTCTTTGGTATTAGCCTTTATGATACCGGCTTTTGGTTTTATGCTGATATAAATGAAAAACTTAAAGCAAACGGTAAATCAATCAACGACGTTTTGTTTATGGGAGCCATTGCTTTTGGTGCATTCCAGGTAATATTTGGGATGTTCTTAAAAGCAGCAAATGAAATTAAACAAAGTGGATGGAAATATTCGATTGGAACCTTTGGCTGGCTTATTTTAATTCTCGGCACTGTAGTTTTTTACATGATGCCAAAGAACGAAGTTGCTGAATCATCAATAAAAATTGGACAATACATATTATACGGCATATCAGGTTGTATGATTTTGCTTTATAATTCTCCAGGGAAAAGTATTTTTTCAAATATTGGTTCCGGCTTATGGGGAGCCTATAATATGATCACCGGATTATTAGGTGATATATTATCATATATCAGACTATTTGCGTTAGGTATTTCCAGTGGAATCCTGGGATTTGTGTTTAATCTTTTAGCAACGCAACTAAGCGGAGATATCCCGGTTGTGAGTTTCATAATTATGGCTGCAATTTTATTATTCGGCCATGCTGTAAATTTATTTATGGGAGCGTTAGGAGGTTTTGTACACTCAATGCGTTTGACATTTGTTGAGTTTTATAAGAATTCAACCTTTGCCGGAGGAGGTAGTCCCTATTCACCATTTAGTAAAAAATAAAACAAAATATAAACAATAAAAAAATCAAAATTATGAATCTTCCATTTATTTTAGCCTGGATCGGAATAGGTCTTATGATTGCATTATCAGGCATTGGTAGTGCCTATGGTGTTACTATCGCAGGTAATGCAACCCTTGGGGCAGTCAAAAAGAATAGCGGAGCTTTTGGTAATTACATGGCATTATCTGCTATGCCCGGTACTCAGGGTATATATGGCTTTGCCGGATATTTCGTTTTCACAGCGATATTCGGAGTTGTATCACCTGAAATGACTCTTTATCAAGGAATAGCTATAATTTGTGCAGGAACAGCTCTTGGCTTCGTTTGTCTCTTATCGGCAATCAGACAAGGCCAGATTTGTGCAAATGGGATTTCTTCTATTGGAAACGGATACGATGTTTTTGGTAATACACTAATCCTTGCTGCATTCCCGGAATTATATGCAATTTTATCATTTGCGGCAACATTTATTATTGCAGGGGCAATAAAGTAAAAAAACATCTCTTACAAAAAAAAAGCTGTCTTATATAATCGGACAGCTTTTTTTTTGACTTTTTATTCCCGTTTAAAATATTTCGCTATTTTTAAAGCTCTTTAATTCAAACCAATTTATATGAAAATCAACTCATTATTATCTTTATTAGTTATTATCACTTTAAGTTTTTTTTGTAGTAGCAATGGTAATTCCCAATCAGTACTTCAAATTAAAAATACCAACTCAGTTCCGGTTATTGACGGAAACCTTGATGCCATATGGAATAATTATAATGCAGAGAATCTTGAAAAATTACTATCTGGTAATGCAGTTTCAAATTCTGATCTTTCAGCGTGGTTCAAAGCTACCTGGGATCAAGACAATCTTTATATTCTTGTTTTTGTTACCGATGAATCAAAAATAAATGATTCAGGAGATGTATGGTGGGATGATGCAGTTGAAATATATATTGATATTGAAAACAACAAACTAACTTCTTATGGAAGCACAGATTATCAATATACTTTCAGATGGAATGATTTGAATATACATCCAAATAACGGAGGTACTGAAAATGTTGATTTTAAAATAACAGGAAGACCAAATGGTTATACTCTTGAAACTAAATTTCCATGGGCAACTCTGGGAGAAAGAAATCCAAAAAATGGAACTATGCTTGGTCTTGACGTACATGTTCATGACGATGATGATGGTGGAGAAAGAGATAATAAAATAAGTTGGTATACAACTACAGATCAATCGTGGAGCAATCCTTCCTTGTTTGCTACAGTAAATCTAGTCGGTGATATTATAACCAATCCCAAAGCTGATAAACCAATATTTTCAGTCAGGCATGGCTTCTATTCACAACCATTCGATGTTACAATTTCTTCACCTGTAAGCGGCATGAGTATTTACTATACTCTTGATGGAACAGATCCAACTACTTCTTCCACTGCAATAATTAAAAGCTCTCCTGTAAAGGTGAATATTAATCCGGCAAGCACAACCGGCAGAGGTAAAACTCCCGGAGTAGTTGTTAGGGCTAATGCAAAAAAAGAAGGTTATGATTTCAGTGAAACAAACACTTGCTCTTATATATTTATAAACGAATTAAAGAACCAGTTCGATAATCCTGGTCACGATTGGCCTTCAACATCAAGAATTAACAATCAGGATATTGACCTGCTAATCGACCCTAATATCACCAATGATAAAAGATATATTAATCTTATTGATGATGCATTACTTGAAGTCCCTACTATTTCTGTTACTACTGACCTCAAAAATCTTTTTAATTCGCAAACCGGAATATATGTCAATGCAGAAGGTGATGGTGAAGAATGGGAACGCCCGGCATCTGTTGAATTATTAAATCCGGATGGTTCAGAAGGATTTCAAATTAATTCAGGGTTAAGAATAAGAGGAGGCTATAGTAGAAATGGCTGGTTTAAAAAACATGCTTTTCGTTTATTCTTCAGAAAAGAATATGGTGAAGGAAAACTTGATTTTCCACTTTTTGAAAACGAAGGAGTCAGCTCCTTTGACAAGGTTGACCTGAGATGCGCCCAGAATTATTCCTGGAGTAAAGGCACCAGTGAAGCTCCTTACTATACTTTCACACGCGATGTTTTTTCAAGAGACATCCAAAAATTTATGAATCAACCCTATACCAGAAGCAGATACTATCATCTTTATATCAACGGCTTATATTGGGGATTATATCAAACTCAGGAACGTTCAGAAGCCCGCTTTGCTGAATCATATTTAGGGGGTTCAAAAGAAGATTACGATGTAATTAAAAAAGATGGCGCAACTGATGGAAACGATAGTGCCTGGAGAGAATTATGGGACTACTGTGTTTCCGGATTTCAAAGCAACACAAATTACTATCGCATTCAGGGATTAGATGCCTCCGGGAAGAGAGACCCAAATATAAAAGTCTTGCTTGATGTGGATAATTTGATTGACTACATGAATATCATTTTCTATACCGGCAATTTTGATGCTCCGGTCTCTGCTTTCGGAGGAAATACTAGTCCAAATAACTTCTACGCAATATATAACAGAAATGGTGCTGATGGTTTTAAATTTTTTGCCCACGACAATGAACATACTCTTCTCTATGAAGCAGTTCCGGGAAATCCCAATATCGGATTAGAGGAAAACAGAGTTGACTTAGCCACAAGAAATTATGGGAATAGAATGGAAATTTACGATTATTGGCAGTTTAATCCGCAATGGCTCCATTTCAAATTGTCTTCAAACGCTGAATATCGGCAACGCTTTGCAGACAGGGCTTTTAAACATCTTTATAACGATGGCGTTCTTACCCCTGAATTCACTGCAAATACATTTTTAAAGCGCACTTTGGAAATTGACACTGCAGTTATTGCAGAATCTGCCAGATGGGGAGATGTTGACGGCTGGCCAAGGTACACAAAAGATGACCACTGGAAACCTATGGTTGAGAATACATTAAGTAAATATTTCCCTTTCAGAACAAATATTGTAATACAACAACTCAAAGATGAAAAACTTCTTCCTTCAATTTCGTCACCTAAATTCAAAATCGATAATGATGAAATAGAATTTAGCATCATCGAAATAAATAAAGGCACCAATGTATCTATTACTAATCCAAATTCATCTGGGTCAATCAAATATACCCTTGATGGAAGTGACCCCCGACAAACAGGAGGTACAATTTCATCAAAAGCAGCTGACGGAGGCAATCAAGTATCCATTAATGTCCTTCAAACTACGATAATTAAAGCCCGTATTCTTAATTCAAACACCTGGAGTGCCTTACATACCATTCAGCTAAATGTTGCAGAAAATATTGAAGATTTACAGATTACTGAAATAAATTACAACCCACTTGATGAAGGGGAAATAAGTGGTTCAGAATTTGAATTCATTGAACTGAAAAATACCGGTTCCAAAACAATAAATCTTACCGGCTCAGCTTTTACCGATGGCATTTCTTATTCTTTTACAACAAATGCTAAATTAGAACCGGGAAACTTTTTTGTTCTGGCTTCCAATGATTTCTATTTTAGACAAAGATATGGCTTCGATCCAAACGGCGTATATGAAGGACAACTTGATAATAAAGGCGAAAGATTAAGTATTGTTGATGTAGCCGGTGATACAATCATTACTTTTAAATATAACGACAATAACCCATGGCCTACTTCACCTGATGGACTGGGATTTACCCTCGTACCTGTAAATTCAAACTTAAATAACAACTGGTCTGATGGAAATAACTGGAGAGCTTCTTCTTCGATTAATGGTTCTCCGAAGTCGGATGATGCTATAATTACATTTGATCCGGTTTATATTAATGAAATTCTTTCAAATTCTGAACAACCTGCTACCGATGCAATTGAAATATTTAATCCAAACTCTAAAAGTATTGACATCAGCGGATGGTATCTTTCAGACAACAGAAGTAATCCAAAGAAATGGAAAATTCCTCAGGGTACAACAATTCCTGCCTTAGGATACAAAGTCTTTTACGAAGGACATTATTCCGGTTCAATTATGCAATATTCAAGTAGTGAATTTGGCTCTGCTTTCTCATTAAGCTCTCATGGTGAAGATGTCTATATATTTTCAGCTAACGCCACCGGAGACCTTACAGGATATGAACATGGATTTGATTATGGTGAAATTGAAACCGGTGTTTCTTTCGGAAGATTTATCCTTTCTAATGGCAATGATAACTTTGTAGCCCAATCTACCGTTACTCTAAATAAAGTCAATTCATATCCAAGAGTTGGACCATTGGTTATTAAACAACTAATGTATAATCCCGGTGAAGGAGGTTTTGAATTTATTGAAATTGTAAATACAAGTAATGAAATTATCAATCTATGGAATGAAAAGACTCTTCTGTCTTGGAAAGTTGAAGGTGTAAATTTTGAATTTTCTGAAAAAACTACTTTAAAATCAGGTGAATCAGTTTATCTGGTGGAGTCTACTATCAATCCACAGGATTTCAGAAACCTAAACTCATTAAGTGCAACTACAAAGGTTTTTAATTACCCTTCTAAATTAAATAACGGAGGTGAAGAAATTACTTTATTTAAATCTGCTGATTCTTACACTGAAGAAGGATTAACTGTTTTCCCGTATATTAGAATTGATAAAGTTGAATATGACAATAATCTTCCTTGGCCAGATGCTGATGCTAATGGCAATATATTGCTTCGTAAAGGATTAACCCTTTATGGGAACGACCCTGCAAACTGGATTGCATCTCCTCCGGATATATCTATCAATACAACCTTTCTTGCCGATGGTATTCAAGGCATTCCATATAATAAGGAACTTTCAGTATCAGGTGGGACACCTCCTTACATCTGGAGAATTGTATCAGGAATCCTTCCTGCCGGACTAAGTTTAAATACTTCAACAGGAATTATCGATGGAATACCTCAAAATAAAGGAACTTTCAACTTTGCATTAGGGGTGTCTGATTCAAATCAGCTCTCAGATGAAGCAGATCTTCAAATTATTATTAAAAACAACACATTACCTGTTGCTGTAAATGACACTATTTCTACTTTGGAGAATTTCAGCGTTACTGAAAATGTCGTTAAAAATGATACTGACCTCGATGGTGATAAACTTTATTGGACAGTTAAAATAGAAGTTCAACCTTTGCATGGTACAACAACTATAAACCCTGATAATACAATCACTTTTTTCCCTGATAAAGATTTCCACGGATCTGACCAACTTACTTATAAGGTCTCAGATGCGTTTGGCTCTTCAAGTGCTAAACTCATTATAAATGTGAATGAAGAAATTTTGATGTCTGCTTTTGATATTCCTATTAATCAGGGAAGTGATGATGCTGAACAAAATATCAA
>CAYXJA010000029.1:0-13106 GCA_964465425.1 uncultured Prolixibacteraceae bacterium
GTAATATCAAAAAATGCAAATTCACCTTTGTCATTTGTGTGAATCATTGCATAATATTCTTGATTAGAAGGTTGAAATAATGATACTTTTGCTCCATCTACTTTATTACCTGCAAAAGATAGATTGCAGAAAAACAGGCCTAAAAATGCAGCTACTATTTTAATATTTACTTTCATAACGGAGGAAATTTTATTAATTACAATATACTAATTTCCTGCGATGTAAGCTATGTTGTTTAGCATAATTTGAAGCAAGGTAAAGGTATTTTAATTCTTCTTCTTTGCTTGCTGAGGTTTCATTTTTCTTAAGTATAAAGGATCACCTACAACTGGTTCTATCCCTTTACTGATTCTGTTCTTGCATTTTAAACTACCTAATGTCATTCCATATTTTTGAGCTACCTGCCAAAGTGTTTCATTTGGAGTAAGAATATGTTTTTCATTACCCTTTTGAGCGATGCATCGTTTCCTTTCCAGATAAAGGAATGTTCCGGGCAATGGTTGAGAAGAATTCTTTTTTAGATCATTATATACAAGTATTTCCCATGTTTTCATCTCGAATTCATTTGCAATACTTTCATATGTGTCTCCCTCCCGGACATAGATTACATCAAGTCCATTTAACTGCTTTACTTCTCTGCGAGCAAATGGGTTTATTGAAATATCAGTGAATGACCTTAATTCTTTATTTTTTACTTCATAAGGATCATAATTCTTTCCTTTTACTGCCAGAATATCTGTTGCCGGCATGTCTTCAGGTTTTATTTCATCCAGGAGATGAAGGTTCTCTTCAGTAATTATCTTAATCAGACGTTGCGGATATTGAGGATCAGTTGCGTAGCCGGCATCTTTTAGTCCTTTTGCCCATGCATCAAAGTCTTTATTACTTATTTTGAAAAGGTATTGATATCGTTGATTTTTTACAAGAAAGTCGGTATGGTCAACATATGATTCTTCGACTGTATTGTATTTCCTGAAACATTCATTTGAATGATCGTCATCATGGTAAGATCTTTCTCCTTTCCAATCGCTTTTACATTTAATTCCAAAGTGATTGTTTGATTTTTTTGATAATTCGCTGTTGCCGTTATCCGATTCAAGACACGCCTGAGCCATAGTAATGCTGGCCGGAATACCACTCCGGTGCATTTCTCTGACAGCTATCCATTTAAATGTTTCTATGTATTCTCTTCGGGATAACTTATTTTGTGCTAATGAAAATTGACTTGTAAAGCAAAATGCAATTATAAAAAATACAAAAGTGTTCTTCATTCTTTCATTTTTAAAATATCAATACGCAACAAAAATAAAAAAATTGCCTTCCTAAAATCCAATTGTTGAAAACTAGAAAAAAATTGTACATTTAAATCAAATTATAACACAATGGTTGAAAGAGAAATAAATATTAAATATACTGTTTTTAATTCCATTGAAGAGATGAATGAGGATGATCTGATTTTGTTGGAAAATGCCAGAGAAGCATCATTTAACTCATATTCTCCTTATTCAAATTTTTCCGTTGGTGCAGCGGTTAAATTAAGTAACGGTAAAATTATTAAGGGGAGTAATCAGGAAAATGCAGCATACCCTATCAGCCTTTGTGCTGAAAGAGTTGCGTTATTCTATGCTAATTCTGATAATCCCAACGATTCTGTTGTTAGTATTGCCATTTCAGCTCGTAAAGAAGGTGAAATTGTTGCCGGTCCAATATCTCCATGTGGCTCATGCCGACAGGCAATTAAGGAAACGGAAGTAAGGTTTGGAAATAAGATAAGAATACTTCTAGATGGCTGTAATTGTATTTATGCCTTTACCGGAATAGAAAACCTGTTGCCATTCAGCTTTAGCAATACTGACTTGTAATTGATTTCCAAAGTATATCATCCGGCACAGGAGCTACTATTGAAATTTGTTTTTTGCTTACCGGATGTACGAATTCAATCTTTCTGGAATGTAAGTGTATCCCTCCGTTTTGATTTGATCTTGGAAATCCGTATTTCATATCTCCTTTAATATGACATCCTATTGCAGCCAGCTGTGCTCTTATCTGATGATGACGACCTGTTATCAGATTTATTTCAAGGAGATAATACCTGTCTGATTTTCCTAAAGTAACATACTCCATAATTGCTTCTTTGCTGTTTGGTACTTCTTTGTCGAAAGCAAATGATTTATTTTGCTTTTCATTTCTTACTAGCCAGTGTTTTAAAGTTCCTGACGGTCTAACAGGTGCTTTGTCTATTATAGCCCAATATGTCTTTTTTATGGATTCTTTTTCCCTGAACATATCATTTAAACGAGTAAGAGATTTGCTCGTTCGTGCAAATAAAACTACTCCGCTTGTAGGCCTGTCAAGGCGGTGTGTGACTCCCAGATATACTTCCCCCGGTTTATTGTATTTAACTTTAAGATATGCTTTAATTGTTTCACTTAATGGAGTATCTCCGGTCTTATCTCCCTGCACTATTTCTGAACATGATTTATTGACTGCAATCAGATGATTATCTTCGTAAAGAATTTCCATGGTTAGAAAAAATATTGAGTGTCTTAGTTTTTATTTGTTATGACTTGTCTGTGATATAAAATTACAAAAAAACCGCAGGTTTTTTATTTCCTGCGGTTTTTGAATCATATTTTAATGCTTTTATTTAGCATAACTGATTGAGCGTGTTTCCCGAATTACGGTGACTTTAACTTGTCCCGGATATGTCATTTCATCCTGGATCTTTTTAGCTATGTCATATGATAATTGTTCTGATTCAGAATCTGATAATTTATCACTTCCAACAATTACCCTTAGTTCACGACCTGCCTGAATTGCATATGTCTTTAATACTCCCGGATATGATAAAGCCATATTTTCAAGTTCATTGAGCCTTTTGATATATGATTCTACTGCTTCCCTGCGGGCTCCCGGTCTTGCACCAGAAATAGCATCACAGACCTGTACTATCGGAGCAAGAAGTGATTGCATTTCTACTTCTTCATGGTGCGATCCGATTGCATTACAAATGTCAGGTTTTTCTTTATACTTTTCAGCAAGCTTCATACCTAAAACAGCATGTGGTAATTCCGGTTCTTCATCAGGTACTTTACCTATGTCATGAAGAAGTCCTGCTCTTCGTGCTTTTTTAGGATTTAATCCAAGCTCTGATGCCATTATTGCACATAAATTCGCCGTTTCACGTGAATGCTGAAGCAAATTCTGCCCGTAAGATGAACGGTATTTCATTTTTCCAACAAGACGTACAAGCTCTGGATGCATTCCATGGATACCCAAATCAATACAAGTACGTTTTCCTGTTTCAATTATTTCTTCTTCAATTTGTTTACTTACCTTATTTACAACCTCTTCAATACGTGCAGGGTGTATTCTTCCATCAGTAACCAACTGATGTAAGGCTAATCTGGCTATTTCACGACGAACAGGGTCGAAAGCTGATAATACTATTGCTTCAGGGGTGTCATCAACTATAATCTCTACTCCTGTTGCTGCTTCAAGTGCCCTAATGTTACGACCTTCACGTCCAATGATCCGGCCTTTAATTTCATCATTTTCAATATTGAAAGTGGTAACTGCATTTTCAATTGCAACTTCTGAAGCAACCCTTTGAATTGATTTTACTATTACTTTCTTGGCTTCTTTTGTAGCATTTAGCTTGGCTTCATCCATTATTTCCTGAATGTATGACATTGCCTCAGTTTTAGCTTCGTTTTTCAACGATTCAACTAACTGTGATTTGGCCTCTTCTGCCGAAAATCCTGAAATAATCTGCAATTGTTCTACTTGCTGACGATGAAGTTTTTCAACTTCTTCATTTCGTTGTTCAACAATTTCTAATTGATGTGAAAGGTTTTCCCTTATAATATCAAGCTCTCTTTTTTCTGTTTCCAGATCTTTTGCTTTCTTTTGAATCTCCTCTTTTCTTTGGTTGAGGAATGTCTCTAATTGCTTAAGTTTGTTTTCTGAAGCAAAAATCTTGTTGTTTTTTTCGTTAACAAACTTCTCATGTTCTGATTTTAACTGTAGAAATTTCTCTTTTGCCTGCAGAATCTTATCCTTTTTTATTACTTCAGCTTCAGCCTCAGCATCACTCATGATTTTACTCCTCTTTTTGAGTAACGCCTTATCCCATATGAAATAAGAAATTGGAAATCCTACAACAAATGCAATAATTATTAATATATATGTCCAATTCATCAATAAAATTATTAATAGTTAGTTTTAAAAAAAAAATCCGCATACAGACAAACATTTATGCACTAGTAAAAAAGTACATGTTTGTCACTATGCGGCGATATCTGTTTTTATCTAAAGAACGTTGTTTTTTTCCAAATAACCTGACAATTCCTTGTTTATTTCTTCAATTTGTTTCATGGTAGAATCCATTTCAAACTTTTCTACCTGTTCAATCAACTGTATAACAAATTGCAACGTAGACATAGCCAGGCAATCCTGATTATCCTTTCCCGAATACTTTTGTTGATATAGTAAAATCCGCTCATTTATTATCTTTACGGCCTTACGTATCTTTTCTTCATCATTACGATTTATCGTCATTGGATAAATCCTTTGAGCAATCGTAATATTTATAGATAATTTGTCATCCATACTACCAGTTTATTGATTTAAAAGTGCAATACATTTATCAACCTCTTTTATCAACTTGTTGATCTTTTGCTTTGCCGCCTGATTATCAGTATCGCCTACGGCTAAAGTTTTTGCAACCTTTAAATTTTCATACTGTTTTTTGAGCGCCTCAAATTCCTCAGTATATACATTGAACCGGTATTCCAGCCCCTTGTACTCATCCTTGATCCTTTCAAGTTCATTTTTCGATTCTTCAAGGCTATTGATTAAACATCTGATGTTTGCCTTTAGTTCATCTATCAGGTGTTGATCTTTCTCAGTCATTACAGGACGATTTCAGTACAAAAATAATATTTTTAATAAATTGATAAAATACCGGATTCAATTTGTAAGGACAAATAGATTAAGATTATTATTTTCGCAGCTATTTTATTTACTTTTTATAATGAAACTATTTTTTTTATCCTTTGTATTTCTTTTTGTTACATTCATTTCAAATGCTGCAAAACCTGATTTTGCTTCTCCTGTAAATATACCAATTATTTTAAATGGAAATTTTGGAGAACTTCGATCTAATCATTTTCATGCCGGAATTGATATCAAAACAAACGGTTCATCCAACATTCCTGTTTTGTCTGTTGACGAGGGATTCATATCAAGAATTTCTGTTTCTCCCTCCGGATACGGAAAAGCCCTTTATGTAGATCATCCTTCCGGTTATACTTCTGTCTATGCTCATCTTTTATCCTTTTCTCCTGAAGTAGAAAAATGGGTTAAAGAACAACAGTATAAAAAAGAAACTTTTGCGGTTAACCTTTATCCTGATAAAGACCGTTTTGTTGTTAAAAAAATGGAAGTTATTGCCAGATCAGGCAATAGCGGCAGTTCAGGTGGTCCTCATCTTCACTTTGAAATTAGGGATACAGAAACTGAACACCCCTTGAACCCACTCTCTTTTGGGTTTAATGTTCCCGATAAGACAAAACCTTCTGTTTCTAACATCTATGTTTACCCCATTACTCCTGAAAGTAATGTTGCCGGAAGTACTGTTAAGAAAAGCTATGAACTTGTTTTTTCTGAAGGTGCTTACAGACCAAAAAACAATTCAACTGTTCAAGGATGGGGAAGTATTGGCTTTGGCGTTGATGCTATTGATTTTCTCGACGGAAACTGGAGCAAGTGCGGTGTTTATAAAACAGAGCTGTACATCGACTCTCAGCTGATATATTCTTTTGTTATCGACAGATTGAATTTCAATGATATGCGTTATATCAATTGTCACATTGATTATGAAGAGTATATCAAAAATAAAAGGAAAATTCACAAAACGTTTATTGAACCGGGGAATATACTTGGAATATACAGAAATACTAAAAACAATGGTATTTTTGATTTTAACGACGGAAAAACTCATAAAGTTGTTATTAAAATCTTTGATTTTTATTCTAACTCTGTTGAAGTAAAATTCAATTTTAAATCTTCTTCTGCAATTGAAACTAAAAAAGTTCAATACACTGAATATTTTAAATACGAACGCAAAAACAGTTTTTCCAATGAAGAAATAGAAATTGATTTGCCTCACGGAGCATTGTGCAATGATCTGATGTTTAAATACAAGAATAGTGCTGCTAAACCGGGTATTTTTTCAAATATTCACAGTATTCATAATAAGTATGTTCCAATTATAAAACCCATAGAAGTAAGTATTAAACCTGTTAATCTTCCGGAAAAGCTTAAGGATAAGGCTTTGCTTGCATATATTGACATTTCTTCAGGAAAAATATCTGCAATAGGAGGCGAATATTCTTTTGGGAGTGTCAAATCAATTGTTAAGGAATTCGGAGATGTTTGTATTGTTGCTGACACTATAGCTCCGGTTATTTCGTCCCTTAGTATAAAGGATAAAAAGACGTTAATGGAACCGGAAAGGCTAAGATTTAAAATTACTGATGACCTGTCAGGAATTCAAAGCTATAACGGATTTATTGATGATAAATGGGTTCTTTTTGAATATGATATTAAAAGCAAGATTGCTACTTATAATTTTGACGAACATATTTCAAAAGGGAAAAACCACACTATAAAAGTTGTTGCTGAAGATTTAAAAGGAAACAAAAAAATTTATAATGCTGTATTCTATTACTAATGTTCTAATCCCATAAGTTTACAGGCCAGTTTCTTTCTTTTGCTATCTTTTTAAGTTTTCTGTCAGGACTTACACATACAGGATATCCTACTGCTTCGAGTACATGAAAATCATCTCTTGAATCAGCATAATACCATGAATCTTCAAGCTGATAACCATTGGAAAAACAAAATTCTTTCAATCTGTTTAATTTTTCACTTCCAAAGCAGAAATGTCCTATTGGTCTTCCTGTTAGTTTGCCATCAACTTCTTCAATTTCTGAGCATAACACATGATCGAAACCTAAATAACTTGCAATAGGATTACAAATCTGTGAAAGTGCCGATGATAAGATGACCGTTTCTGCATTGTTGCTCTGGTGATATTCTATTTCTTTGATTATTTCGGGTCTTATTTCTTTGATTATTTCTGACTCAAATATTGAATCAACCAGCTCCTTAAGTCTGTTTATTTCTGTTCCTTTTACCCATTCTCCCATACTGTCAATGATCTTTAGCGGATCACGAAGGTTATATTTGTAAAAGAAAATATGAAGTATCCCGTTAAGTAAATCTCTTGTCTTCATCATGCCTTGACGATGTGCAGCCAAAGCAATAATTTTTGAACTGTTGACCCTTAAAATAGTATCATCAATGTCGAAGACGGCAATGTAATTTTTCTTTTTCAAAATAAGGTTTAATTTTAGTTAATCAGATGGTTAAGTAATGATTGCCTTGAGGATTATATATGGCATTTATTGCATTCTTGATTATTTTAACCTCAAACTTAGAAGCTTTATATAATTCTCCGTCTACATGAAAATGTACAGCTTTTGAAAATTCAAGATTTACTTTTTCTGAACGATAATAATTAACGTATTTGTCTTCGGTGTGTGTTCCTTTCGGTACCATCAGTAATATCCTGAACCTGTTGAAAAGATTGATTTTCTTCACCATACAGATATCAAACAAACCGTCATTGGCAATTGCCTTTGGGGTAATGAAAAATCCGGCTGCATATCTTCTTCCTATCGAGATAGTATTCATAAAGCATTGTTCCTCATGACGATCATTGTCAGAAATAGCAATCATCTTTTGCTCTTTGAAAAAAAGTAATGTTTTGACAATGTGCCATATATATTTATCCTTGCCCCCTTTTCTGACAAGTTCACCCTCTCCGGTATAGTTCTGAGCAGCTACTTCTGCGTCAAATCCTAATCCCATTCCATTAAAAAAAGGCACTCCGTTCGAAGACCCGGCATCAAGCTTTGTAATGTTTTTTTCGAAGAAAATATCCCAGTGTTTTTCTTCAAATCTGTTAGGAAAACCTAATATCTGTATAAAATCATTTCCAGTTCCGGCAGGTATAACACCTAAAACCACATCATTATTCCCAATCATCGTGCGGGCAATCTCATTCAAAGTCCCGTCACCGCCAACTGAAACAATATATTTCGCACCATCTTTAATCGCCAATTCAGCAAGCTCTGTTGCATGCCCCTTTCTTTCAGTGAATAATATACTGGCGCTTATTTTATGTTTGTCTATTTCTGACTCAATCTTCGGTACTAAAGATTTGGCATAATTATTTCCTGCAATGGGGTTAATTATAAACGCCCATTCTTTTATTTTTTCTAATGTCATTTGCTTGTTAACTATATGCTGATTCAATAACTTCTTTGACAGTTGATATTATTTCACTGTCATTTTTCTCCAATAATACACTCTTGTCTATCGCTTTATGCACCACGAGGTTTATCCTGGTGTTAAATTTTATATAAAATCTGTTTTTTGGTTTTAAATCATAAAACCCGTTAAGGGTTACAGGAAGTATTTCAGCATCAGATGCTTTAAGTACATGTATAAATCCTTTGTAAAAATTATTAATCCTACCGTCCTTGGTTCTTGTGCCTTCAGGGAACATAGCTATTGTCAAACCCTGAGAATTCTTTACAAGCTTGTCTATCATCTCTTTTGTATTTCTGAAGTTTGCTTTTTGCATTGGAATGTAATCAATACACTTCAAGAAATGACTGAAAATTGGAATCTTCATTAGTCTTTCACGACCAAACCATGATACTCCCGGACATAAAGCCATTATGGCCATAATATCAAATAAGCTTGCATGATTTGCTAAAAGAATATATTTCTTTTTCTTGTCAAAATTCTCAATTCCATAGATCTTTAACCTGCTTCCTGTTATGAGGAAAACATTTTTTGCCCAGAAACGAATAACTGCAAGTACAGCTCTTTTTTGATTCAGGTATGATAAAATGATAGCAAAAAGCACGTTTATCGCAGTGAACAGATAAAGTACCGCATAGACAGGGATAGAAATTACCAAGTAGATATAAGCCCTCATTAATTTTTAATTTTCCCTTTAGAGACTCCGAAAGTAAATAAAAAAATTAATAAATGATTTATTTCTATGCTACTTTTAATTTGTCCTTCCTCTTCTTCAACATCGAAAGCCCGATACTTAATCCAAGTACTATTATGATCAAATATAAGGAGTAAACAGATTCATAGCCTATTTTCTCAAGCCAGGAATGAAATAAAAGCTTGAATCCAATGAAAACAAGCAGAAATGAAATACCTGTTTTGAGATAGTAGAACATTTTAACTACATGTACTAAAAGAAAGAACAGAGACCTTAAACCAAGTATCGCAAATATGTTGGAAAAGAATACTATATATGGATTTCTGGTTACAGCAAAAATTGCAGGTATAGAGTCCGCCGCAAATATCAAATCTGTAAATTCAATAAACAATACTACCACTAAAAGCGGAGTTATAAATGTTTTTTTGTCTTTTCTTATAAAAAAATTCTTGCCTACATATCGTGGATATACATTAAACCATCGCGAAAGGAATTTAACAAGCCAGTTTTTCTGTGGATCTATCTTTTCTTCAGAATGTCTTTTAATAAACATGTTTATCCCTGTATATATAAGATAAGCACCGAAAATCAGCATTATCCATTCAAATCTTTGTATTAGAGCCGCCCCGGCAAAAATGAATATAAACCTTAATACTATGGCGCCTAATATTCCCCATAATAATACCCTCTTATAGTTCGATTGTTTTACGTTAAAGGCCGTGAGTATCATTAACATGACAAATAGATTATCTACGGATAACGTTTCTTCAATCAGATATCCGGTTAAATAATTAATTGTCAGAAATTTTCTGAAGTGATCTATATTTTCAGCAAAAGTTGCTCCCGTTAGTTTTAATTCCGGTGAATATTTATTTACAACATCCAGTAATTCTTCCGGAGTATTTATTCCATGTATTATTTCACCATAATACCTGAGAAACAGTGAAAACAGCAAAGAAAGACTTATCCAAACAAAACTCCAGATTCCGGCTTCCTTTAAGGAAACTTCATCTTTGTTCCTTCCTACTAAAAGAAGATCTATAAGTAAAATTGAAATTACGAATATTATGAAAAGCCCCATGAAAATGGTTTCGTTGCTTATGGCCATATGCTAAATTTTTTCTTTATAATTCTAACGTTATTTTTATCTTTTTGTTTGTGTCACTTATGCAAATACATGCATTTATTTATTCAACTGCAATTTTTTTTCCCTGCTTGCATTAAATAACACCCGTTTTTAATGATTTTTTGATTTTCATGGTTTTATTTATCCCCCTTCGTTTAGATTTTTCTATTTTACTTTTACCACGACATCGAAAATTTAAAATTTTATGGGGAAGAGTATTTTATTATTGTTTTTAGCTGTTTCTGTTTTTTATTCCTGTGCGAAGTCTCAGGATTATAACGGTTTTAAAGTGTCAGGTCGCTATCTCTATGATAACTGTGGGGAAAAAGTTATTCTTAGGGGTATAAGCAATCCCAATATATGGTTTGAAAAGACAGGTAGTACTCATTTTAAAGAAATAGAAAAGACTGGCGCTAATGTTGTCAGAATTGTTTGGCAAAGCTCCGGTTCTCCATCTGATCTTGATAAAGCTATCTCTAATTGTATTGATCTTAAAATGATTCCAATGATTGAACTGCACGATGCAACAGGCGACTGGAGCAAGTTAAATCAATGCATTAATTATTGGGTAAGAGAAGATGTCGTTGATGTTATTCTTAAACATGAATCTTACCTTCTTGTCAATATTGCCAATGAAGTAGGCGATGCCAAAGTTACAGGTTCTACTTTCAGGGATGATTATATAAATGCTATTACATCCATGAGAAACGCCGGTATCAGAGTTCCCTTGATTATTGATGCAACTGATTGGGGTAAAAATATAAATATTCTCCAGTCACAAGGACCGGCAATCATTGAGGCTGATCCTGAACACAATATCATGTTTTCTGTTCATATGTGGTGGCCTAAAATGTATGGTTATACTGAACAAAGCATTATAAATGAAATCCGGGAATCGGTAAAGATGGGGTTACCTTTTATTGTTGGTGAATTTTCTCAAATGCATGGAGAATGTAATGATAATTTTATAAATGACAACAATTCAATAGCATACAAAACTATTATACGCGAGTGTCAGGAAAATGAAGTCGGTTATATTGCATGGTCATGGTTCGGTAACTGTAATCCTCTCTGGGATATGTCTACTTCAGGTACTTTTGAATCTTTATACGATTGGGGACTTGAAGTTGCTGTTACTGATGAAAATAGTATTAAAAATACTTCAGTAAGACCATATTCAATCGTCAATGGAGTATGTAATCCTCAATCTGCTGATGTAAAAGAAATTAATGGTGAACAGAAAGTATCATTAAAGATTAATCCCAATTATTCTTCAAATGAATATGAAATTAATTACAAACTTGATAAGGAACAGAAAGTTGAATTAAGCATTTTCGACAGTCAGGGAAGAAAAATTAATACTTTGATTAATTCACTACAAAAGAAAGGTTCTCATGCTTTGGTTTATAATGCATTTGATTTACCGGCAGGTATTTATCTATGCCGGCTTTCAGCAGTAAATTTCTCTGAAACATTGAAAATGGTAGTTGTAAAGTAGAGGTTTATTACATACTTTTTTAAAGGGCGTCGCTTTCATTGGCGGGGTCCTTTTTTATTTCTTCCCGGTTATCAGTTTCCGGAACATTTTCATTTTGAGCGTTTCCTTCATCAGTTAACTCAATGTGTTCTTCAGCTGCAGGTTCACTGACAGGAGCGGGCTCTTTGCTTTTTCTTAGCTTTATCTTCCTGAAACCTTTCCGTGGCCTGTAAATCACCCCAAGAGATAACCCGCATAATGTCATTTGGAACATTGTAAATAATATCCACAGCACCAGCAAATGCTTTGTAATTGGATATACAATATATTGGTTTACCATCCCGCATGTTAAGGCAAGCCCAACCAGCGATCCATACATTATACCGGTAGCTATAGTGTGTTTTTTCACAAAAGCTGAATAGATAAAAACAAATACCAAAGTGAAAATAAAGTCAGCTATATATGCATACTTCAGAATTTCTTTATTATCCTTCCTGAAAAGATCAGAAATCTCAGCATAACAATCACAAAGAAGTTCATTATGAACATAGTAGCCGAAAACTTCGTATACAACGTATACGATCAGTGTTGCTCTTATGAAACGTAGAAAATTCATATATGACAACTTTAAAACAATACCAAGTTAACAATTTTCTGAATGGTAATTAATAAAACTATCATGTTTTGTACATTTGTTGAAAATTAAAAGCTATGTCAGTACATAAAGAAATAAAGAGGGTAACTACTCACGTGCTTTCTGAAATGAAGCTAAGGGGTGAAAAAATTTCCATGTTAACAGCCTATGACTATAGTATGGCGAAGCTTGTCGATCAGGCAGGAATAGATGTTATTCTAGTCGGAGACTCTGCTTCCAACGTTATGGCAGGTAATGAAACAACACTTCCGATTACCCTCGATCAAATGATATATCACGGCAAATCAGTTGTAAAAGGAGTTAACAGAGCTCTGGTAGTTGTTGATATGCCTTTTGGTACTTATCAGGGCGATTCAAAGAAGGCTGTTCGTTCTGCTATTCGTATAATGAAAGAAACTCATGCTGACGCTATAAAGATTGAAGGGGGGAAGGAAATTATTGAATCGGTCAACAGAATTATTTCTGCCGGAATACCAATAATGGGTCACCTCGGGCTTATGCCTCAATCTATTCATAAATACGGTACTTACGTTGTAAGAGCTCAGCAGGTGGAAGAAGCAAATAAACTCATCTGCGACGCACGCTTATTGGAAGAAGCAGGTTGTTTTTCTATCGTTCTTGAAAAAATTCCTGCCGAACTGGGTGAAAGGGTAGCTTCTGAATTGAAAATCCCAATAATTGGTATTGGAGCAGGCGGAGGAGTTGATGGACAAGTTCTTGTTATTCACGATATGCTTGGTATTACACAAGAATT
>CAYXJA010000030.1:0-2450 GCA_964465425.1 uncultured Prolixibacteraceae bacterium
GAGATTAACATAGTTCCATCTTCATAAGAAAAACCCTTCTTTATAAGAACCCATACTAAAAAATAAAGAAAGAAAATAAGAAACAAGACCGCATTGAATTTCAAGTGTTTCTTTGAATTTTTTATAACATCATCGTCTTCAATGCTATTTAAAAAATATTGTAATGCAAGTATTCTTGTTAAAAAGAAAACAGAAAGACCTAAAGCCAGATTATTAAAATTAAGCAAAGCTTCCATTCCCCTCAATGTTGTCCCCCAGCCTACCTGATTATAGTCATTTAAAATAAAATAAGTGCCATTGAAGAAAGTTCCAACAACTGTTCCAATCAGAATAGGTCCAAGAAATCCATTTATTATCAGAAAAATCTCATATGTCTTTTTGCCCAGGAAATTTGAAGGTTTAGATCTAAACTCATAGGAGACAGCCTGTAATATGAAAGAAAGCAAAATAGCAATCCATATCCAGTATGCTCCTCCAAAGCTTGTAGCATAAAATAAAGGGAACGAAGCAAAGAATGCACCACCAAATGTAACCAGGGTTGTAAATGTAAATTCCCATTTTCTTCCAAGACTATTAACTATCATTGTTCTTTGCAGATCACTTTTTCCAATAGTATATAATAGCGATTGCCCTCCCTGAACAAACATCAGAAAAACCAATAAAGAGCCCAGCAGAGAAATTATTGCCCACCAGTATTCTTGTAAGAATGAATATGTTATTGCCAGAATCATATATATTGCCCCCTATTCTTTTGTTTTATTTTTAATTTGTTTAACCATAATGCTTATCTCAGCAATAAGAAGAGATGTAAAGATTATCGCAAATAAAAAGAATGTTATCATGACTGATTCTTTTGTAATTCTTGACACAGCAGTTGTTGTTGGCATTAGATCCTGAATAACCCAAGGTTGTCTTCCAAATTCAGCAACAAGCCATCCAAGTTCAGAAGCAACATAAGCCAGAGGAATTGTCAACAAGCTAATCCACAAAAACCACTTGTGCTTTTCTATAATATCCTTATAGATCATGAATAAGGACAATAGGAAAATCAATAAAAACAAAAATCCCAGCATTACCATTATATGAAAACTATAAAATGTAAGTGGAACATTGGGAATCAGGAAATTGGGATCTTTTACATAGCCATACCCCAGATATTTAAAATATTCATTTTGAAAGTCCTCACTCATTATTGTTCGTCGCAATTCTTCTGCCAGCAGTAGGTTACCTGATTTTTTAGCCTCCTTAAAATCAGATAATTTTTGAACAGCAACCTGCCCTCTTTTTATTTTTTCAACTGACGACATTACATTTCGCTCTTCGTTACCGTAAATCAAATCATTGATTCCCGGAACAAAAGCATCAGTCTTTCTGAAAGACATCAATGAAAGCAGTTTGGGTATTTCAATCTTAAAAGCAAATTCACTGAGTTTCTCATTATCAGGATCTTTTTTAGTGGGTGATAATATACCAAAAGCAATTAAGCCTGCACCCTCCTTTCCATTATTTAAGCCTTCCATAGCAGCTAGTTTCATTGGCTGCAACTTTGCAACCTGAACTGCAGAACCATCTCCTGAGAATATTAAAGCCAAAGAACTTATTACTCCGAAGATTCCGGCTACGATAATACTCTTTTTCGCCAAAAGGATATTTTTCTTTTTAATTAGAAACCATGAAGAAACACCAATAACAAAAATCGAAGCAAGTACAAATCCTGAATTTATTGTATGTATAAACTTATTGACAGCAACAGGAGAAAACAAAACCTCCCAAAAATTAGTCATTTCATTTCTGGCAGTATCAGGATTAAAAGTAGTACCAACCGGATTTTGCATCCAGGCATTGGCAACCAATATCCACAAAGCCGATAAGTTGGCACCTATTGCTACCAACCAGGTCGAAGTAAGATGAAACTTTTTGCTTACCTTCTCCCATCCAAAAAACATAACTGCAATAAATGTAGATTCCATGAAGAAGGCCATTATTCCTTCAATCGCTAATGGAGCACCAAAAATGTCACCTACAAACCAGGAGTAATTGGACCAGTTTGTACCAAATTCAAACTCAAGAATTATACCCGTAGCAACACCAATGGCAAAATTTATTCCAAATAAAGTCATCCAAAACTTAGTTATTTTCTTCCATTCCGGATTTCCTGTTTTAACATAAATAGTCTCCATCATAGCAATAATGAATGAAGTTCCAAGAGTTAAAGGAACAAATAGCCAATGATACATTGCTGTTAATGCAAACTGAGCTCTCGACCAGTTTACTAATGACATATCCAGAGATTCAAACATTTTTGTTAATTATTTCAAATTCGTTAAATTTTCTAACACATGTTGTCCTCTTTCTTCATCTGAATTGAACTCTTTATTTAAAATGTTCGGGAAAAAGAAGATTTTAAGAATAAAAAATATCACAAATACTTTTATCAGAATAATTATCCA
>CAYXJA010000030.1:2550-12877 GCA_964465425.1 uncultured Prolixibacteraceae bacterium
AGAAGATTTTAAGAATAAAAAATATCACAAATACTTTTATCAGAATAATTATCCAGACGCTTTTACCCCAGGTCATATTCTTAAACCCTTCATAATAAAAGTTGAAAACTCTTTTTAATATATTCATCAATACATTGTTTTAGGACTATGTTAATTTAATAAATATTTTTAATTAATTAAATAGATAAAAATAAATGGGGAAATTTTATTTACCCAAAAGTCTGCCAGTTAAAGAATAAAAAAAGAAAGGCTGCCAATGTTGGCAGCCTTATAAACTAATTACTAAAATAATTGTGACCTACTTTATAAACCTAAACTTATGAAAATGCTAAAACTTCTTCTTTAGGAAATACATATTCCTCAATCTTTTTCATTATAGAGATCCTGTTGGGATCCATTTGTTTCTTTTTCTTTCTAAGAAATGAATACGTAAATGGTGAATATCTTTCAAAAATGCCAGTGTATTCTTGATTTAAATAAGCATAATTCATTCCGACCGCTTCATTTACCATATAATTAAGACTCTTGCCAACCAAACCCTTCATTTCCGGAAGCAATTCTGTTGTAAAAATTTCCATGTCATTAATTACATAATTACTGAAAGTAATGGTTTTATTTGTATATTCCTCAAGTCTGCCATTATTTGCAGCATTAGTAAACATCGTCACCAAATTGCCGTCCATATCTTCATTTATATCCTGAATATCATCAATAAACTGAAGGAATGCACCAAACCCAAAGCAGAACCATTCCTGTTCTCTGGTTAATGCCCCATTAATCAAATATCCATCAGCTAAAACTGATGTTCCACCCTTTTCAATACATATATTTATTAAATCATCTTCTGAAAGATTTTTCTGATCATTTAGCAGGCAAATACTTTTGGTTTGGGCATCGTGTATTGCAATAAGGCTTTCATAAACTTCAGGATAAACTATTCTGTTCCAATCTCCCTCTATCATTGCTACAAGATTGAAAATTTTACTCTCGTTCATGTTTGCAGGAATTACATTTTTACCAAGCAATCTTTCCCTGAACCTCAGACTGAACATTATCTTATCGCTCTTTGAAATTTCCGGATTGTCAAGATAATTATCGCTATAAGGATAAAGCATGCTATATGCAAAAGTAGATGGAGTGACTTTGACCGGTTGACACATCAGGATTTGCAAACTATTTATTATCCACATATTTCGACAAGCCTGAAATATATCTTCAATTGAAATATTAGGATCAAATTTCTTCGCCATCTTCATGAAATCCTTAGTAACGCCAGAGAACCCGGTATTGGAAATTAAGCTTATCTCATCTCCGCTAAAATTAAATACGTTCTTAGCGTAAATCATGAATTTTTCTTTTATCTGCCCTTTAAGTTGCTCATTGATTTTATCTTTATTGGCTCCGGGTGAAAGATTCCCCTTTATTTTTTGAGAAAACCGTTCCATCCCTTCTTCTCTTCTTTTCTTTTCACTCAAAGATACTTCATCACCTAAATCAGGCAATCCTTTTGAAGACTCATCCCAAAGTGTTTTAAACTGTTCAACAAAGTAGTTTATATTCATGGCTTATGAATGTGTAATTAGATTAATAGCACAAAAGAACTTAGATTTTGCTATTTTGGATTACACATTAAAGGTGAATAGAAGAAATTTACCTGTAGATGTCGAAAATAAAAGATAAAAGCAGTGAAATAATACTTTATTCTGAAGCAAACCTGACTAAATCAATTACTCCTTTTTTTTTTACTTCATTAATTGCCTCAGTGATTTCATCCGATTTGCCTAATTTCCCGTTTATAATGCAGGTTGTTGTAACCAGTCCCTTCAGGCAACACTTCATATCACTTAACCTGAAAATATCCTGATAAAATAATTGTTTAACCCCTTCTTGCTCAATCCTAAGTTTAACTACAAACTTGTCCCGGCTCTTAAGGGGAGTTTTATATGCAAGATCGACTCTGGCGACAACTGCTACAATTCCTCTTTTATACAAATCTTCAAAATCAAGTCCTATGCTTAATAAAAACTGATGCCGAGTGTGTTCTAAATAATTCTGATAAACCGAATTATTTACAATCCCTTGAAGATCACATTCATAATCCCTTACAATAAACTCAAGTTCGTAATCGTATTCTTGCATCTTGTTAAAGTTTTATCCCTAAAGTAAAAATGAGAATATAAAAATAAAAAGTTTTCTAATCTAACAATAAACCACTTCCCATTATCAAATCAAATCTTTTAGCCTTTTAATTTTTTCATCCAACTCATATAAACTGAAGTTACCGGCCATTCTAATACTTTCTTTACCCAATATGTATAGAATTATTACAGGAGTTGAAAAAATCATAAACCGGGCTGCAATCTCCTGAAATTCTTCAACAGGAATTTCAATAATTTTAATATATCTGTCTGTTTCATTGAAATAATCATTAACCTTAACTCTGAGAGAGTTACAGACACTACACTGCATATTGGAAAAATATAACAATATGAAATCAGTGTTTTTTATCAAAGACTGAAGATGATCATTATCTATTATTTTATCCATAAAAAATTTACAATAATTAACAATAACCTATAAAGTACAGCAATTTACCGATATAATTTAATACGTATTAAAAATAGTTATCATCTTTGAAAAAACATTTAATAAAAGATATTTAAAATGAGATCACACGAAGTAGACTACAAAATTATTGGTGAAGATTTGCAATTGGTAGAAATCGAACTTGACCCCAATGAAACAGTAATAGCAGAAGCCGGAACAATGTTATACATGGAGCAAAGCATTGACTTCCAGTCAAAGATGGGTGACGGCACCAATCCAAATGAAGGCTTGTTCGATAAGTTATTAAAAGGAGCCGGAAGAATGTTGACCGGTGAGTCTTTGTTTCTAACTCACTTTACAAATGTAGGTTATGGAAAAAGTCATGTAGCTTTTGCTGCTCCTTATCCCGGAACAATAATTCCGGTAGATTTAATGCAATATGGAGGAAGGATTACTGTTCAAAGAAACTCATTTCTTTGTGCAGCAATGGGAACTAAGGTTTCTGTAACCCTCAACAAAAGACTGAGTGCTGGCTTTTTCGGTGGAGAAGGATTTATTCTTCAGACCCTTGAAGGTGATGGTAAAGCTTTTATTCATGCCGGAGGTGTAGTAATTGAAAAGGATCTTAACGGAGAAGTATTAAGAGTTGATACAGGTTGCGTTGTTGGATTTACATCCGGTATAGACTTCGACATTCAACAATCAGGTAATTTAAAATCAATGGTTTTTGGAGGAGAAGGAATGTTTTTGGCTACTCTCAGTGGACATGGAAAGGTTTGGCTTCAATCAATGCCGGTAAGTAAGCTGATTAGAGAACTTTCAGTCTATGGTGGTAATTCCAGAAAAGAAACAGGAGGGTTTTTAAACAATTTCCTGCAAGACTAAGTAATCAGTAAATCAAGAATAGCAAGGACAAATAATTTATAGTTATTTGTCCTTTTTTATTTTGAATTTACACGATAGTACCTTATACCTGACAGAGAAGTATATATCACCAATAATGCTGTTAATATAAATACCCATACAGGCATTTCTGATGAGCCGGTTCCTGCATACGAATGAATTCCTGACATAAGATAATTAACTCCAAAGAAGGTCATTAAAATTGAAGAAAAGGCCCAGAAAGATGCAAGATTTGTGATGTAATCATTTTTAAATGCAGGTATTAATCTCATGTGAGAAACAAAAGCATATATCAGGATACTTATCAAAGCCCAGCTTTCTTTTGGATCCCATCCCCAATAACGGCCCCATGATTCATTTGCCCACACTGCACCGAAAATAGTTCCTGTGACCAGCATATAAAGACCAATAATCAATAAAATATTATTAAAAATTCCAAGATTTCTAATTTGAAGAGTGATTCTATCAAAATCTCTTTCTTTTACGAATAAAAACAAAGAAAGATTAACAAATGAAATCAACATTACCAATCCAAATATAGCATAAGAAGTTGTAATTATAGCGACGTGAATACTCAACCAGTAAGACTTCAGAACCGGAACAAGATTGCCTATTGCCGGATTTATATTCATTAAATGGGCAACAAGTAAAAATGAAAATGACAAAAGCAACGATAATGATAAAAGCAAAGGTTGCCTATAACTTAAAAGCAATCCGATAAATATACTTAACCCTGAAATAAATAGCATTACTTCGTAAGAATTACTAAGAGGAAAATAACCTCCTGCAATCCATCTTAAAATAATTCCTGTAAAAATTATTATTAAGAATAATAATGCCACCAATCTGAAGGATAACAAAACCCATTTGTTTAAATTACTACCTTTTAAAAGATTGACAACATAAATAATGGACATTGAAATACCAAGTAATGCCAACCAATATTGCAACTTATCAAAGAGATTCAATTTATTATAAAGCAATTCAGCAACAATCTGTTTATTTGAAGGATAAATCTCTTTGCCCAAATTCATTTGATATGTTTTAATTGAAGAAAGATAAAGATCAGCTTGTTTTAAATCTTTTGTTTCAGGATAATTTATTAATTCTCTTCTGTATAAATCAAAGATATTCTTCAGGAAAAACGAATCATTATAATCTTCTGTTTTCTCGTATGCATCTTCCACAGAATACCATGTGTTATTTAATGCCCCTGCAACCGGAAATATCTTTAAGGCTTTCCTTGATAGAAACATATCAAGAATATTTGCATCATCATTAGCTTCAAGAATTGCTTTGTCATATTTATTCCTTTCGCTAATAGGTTTAGAAAAAACATCATCTACATATGGAGATACTAAAAATTCAAGATTATTATCAAAAAGCTGCATGTAAGAAACCCTTGAAGTTTCAGTTCCAAAGATTTTTCTAACCTCCTTATTTTTAATCTCCATCAAAGGAAACCTTTCCCAGTATTCAGGATAAGTAAGAATTGACAGGACAACCTGATCTGCATTAAGGTCTTTAATCTTGTCCTCACCATAAATCTTAGCCATGAACTCTCTGTTTAAGGTATTCATAACTTTCATCCTGCCTTTATTATCCTGTATAATTAATTCTCCAAACTTTCTGGCTTGAATCGCCGGAACAACCTTGGAATAATCAATTTCCTGTCCAAATGATTGGAAAGAAAAAAATATAAAAAACAATGCTACGGTTAATTTTTTCAACAAGTTAATCTGATTTCTAAAGAAAGATCCGGGCATAAACAAGGAAATCAACATAAAGGCAACAGCCATAAAATAACCTGTATATGTTAAAGCAGTTCCTGAAACATCGCAGGAAGCAGTTAAGATAGTCCCTTTTCTATCTTCGTCAAAAGAAGTTTGAAAGAATCTCCATCCTTTGTATTTTAAAACATGATTCATGTATATATGATAATCAATAATAGCATCACCACTTTTCTCATAAACTTTTACAAGACTTGAATATGAAGACGGAGAGTCTGATCCCGGGTAATAATCAATTGAAAAATCATGAAGATAAATATCGAAAGGAAGATTTTTCACTGTTCCATCGTTAAAATAGATCATATTTGATCTTTCTCCTTCCCTGATATGCATTGTCCCTTCAACACCTGTATACCGGGTAAAAAAGGCACCCATTAAAATTAGAATAAATGATATATGAAAAATTGGCACTGATATTTTTCGCCAGTTGAAACTTGAATAATAAAACATACTGCCAAATAAATTTATCACCAAAACAGCTAACAATACTTCAAACCAGGCTGACTTGTAAACATACTTCCATGCGTTATTAACACCTGCAAACGTTTCAATCATAGTTGCAGTTATTATTGCAAAGGCAACAATTCCTAAAATAATAGCAGTTGTCTGAAAACTAAAGAATTTTCTTTTCATTATCTATTTATTTCAATGGACATCAAAGGTTAATATAATACTAATCGATATCAATCCACCCTTTCTTTTCAACGCTGTCAAATATTGCTTCAATTGTTTTCATATTTCCAATAGCATCTGAAAAAGGAGTCGGCACAGGAGTATTATCAATAACAGATTGTGCAAATAATTCAGCTTGAATGGTATATTGATTCGCCGGACCACAAAGTATTTCCTCATTATTGTCCGGAGTCTGTAAAATTATTTTTGCAGGTTTATCGGAAGGAGCGTTTACCGGAATCTCAATAACTATTCTACCTTCAGTTCCTGAAATTTCAGCTCTTTGATTGTACATCAACTGAGTTGAACAGGTAAATGAAGCTGTTTGTCCTTTTCCAAAATCAAGCATTGCAGAAGTGAGCTTATCTGTGTGCATTTTATTGTCATAATCGATAATCCCAACAACCCTCTTTGGTTCTTTATCAAAAATAAAACGGGGAAATGAAATACAATAACAACCTATATCCATTAGTGCTCCACCTCCTATATTTGATCTGTTTCTGATATCTTCAGGATCATCATTAAAGTATGAAAAAAAAGAATTCAGGTGTTTTACTTCTCCAATATGGCCGTCTTCAATTATTTGTTTTACCTTTTGCCACTGAGGATGAAACCGATACATAAATGCCTCCATCACCTTAAGGTCGGGATGTAAGGCCATTTCGTCCTTCAATAATCTTGTTTCCCTAAGATTCATGCCAATGGGCTTTTCACAAAGAACATGTTTCCCTGCTTCAAGGGCTTTAATAGTGCAAGGAACGTGCAGGTGATTAGGTAGTGGATTATAAACAATATCAATATCAGGATCATTTAAAAGGTTTTCATATCCTTCATAAACTTTAGGTATTCCAAGATTCTTCGCAGTTTTTTCTGCTCTTTCAAATACTCTGGAAGCTATTGCAACAACCTCACAGTTATTAGCTTTTTGAATTGCAGGTATCACCTTTTCTCTGCCAATCCTTGCAGTACTTAATATTCCCCAACGTGTTTTCATATTACAAAATTAGATTTATTTAATCTTGTGCCCAGACAATGCAAAAAATAAAATAAATGCAAAGCATGGAATTGGAGCTAAAAATCCGATTGCCATAGAATTAGTAACATCAGCTATTAAGCCCATTAATGGAGGAAATACTGCTCCACCAACAATTGACATAATTATATATGATGATGCCTTTTTTGTCTTAGGCCCCAGATCTTTTATTGATAATGCAAAAATAGTCGGAAACATAATGGACATAAAAAAGAATAACACATATAAAGCAATAATAGATAACCATCCTATGTTCATTGAAATAACCGGCAATAATAAACAACATATTAAGGCATATAATGCCAACATCTTTGCAGGTTTAAAATATGACATTAAATAACTGCCCAACATTCTTCCAATCATAAATAACAGAAACCCTATCGACAGAAAATAAGGTCCATATTCAACATTAAAGTGAATCGGTTGATTTTCATCAGTAACAAAATTTATCAAATAACTAAATATTCCGGTTTGAGCTGCGCAATAGCAAAACTGTGCTATCACTCCAAAAACTAAATGCCTTTCTTTAATTAGTGGCTTGTGTGTATAATTTGATTGCGCTGATTCTTCTTCATCCTGTATTTCAGGAAGTTTTGTCAACAGAAACATGAAAGCCACAAACAAAACTACAAGACCAATAATAAAATATGGCATAGTTAATGAGCTAAGCTTATCTCCGTTTCCTGACGGATTGCTGTTATATATGAAAATTCCAATTAAAGGACCAACAGTCCAGGCTAAACCATTGAAAGATTGTGAAAAATTAATTCTTCGCTCACTGGTTTGAGGAGGTCCAAGTTTTGTAGTATAAGGATTAGCTGCGGTTTCCAATGTTGCCAATCCGCAACCTAAAATGAATAAGAATATTAAAAACAACCAGAAAGATTCAAATTTTGTTGTTGCTGCAATAAGTAATGCCCCGGTTGAAAACAATAATAATCCTAAAATTATTCCCTTTCTGTAACCAAACCGACGCATAAATATTCCTGCCGGTATAGCCATCAGAAAATAGGCAATATACATTGAAAACTGAATCATTCCCGATTTAGCTTTCGTAATCTCAAGAATTGTCTGAAAATGCTTGTTTAGAACATCAAGCATACCATGGGCCATACCCCATAAAAAGAAAAGTGCAGTGATAAGTGCAAATGGAAGCAGGTTTTCTCTTGTAGTTAGTTTATCAGGTTTCATAATAAATCTGGTTTATTTATTTTAAAATGTCTTTGATTATTTGATTTTAGCTATCAAATATACCTAAATGTATCAAAACATTAAGATTTATAAATCCATTATGATACTTGTTTATTAAAATTTTCGAACCATAATTTTCAAGTTTTTAATACCTAAAGGAAAATTACAAATTCAGTAAAACACGTACTTATCTGTTAAAATGTTAATAATCCGACCATATCACTTATAAAAAAATATAAAATCACTTTAAATGATTATTATCAGACTCTTTAAATAACGATTGTTAATTCTATCTGTAAAAATATAAAGATACTTTTACGAACCTTTTAAAATTTATAAAACAGTATATTCAAAATATTTAAATAATTTTTCATGGAAAACTCAAAAAATTTAGATGCACTGAATTACCACAAAAGTGGCAGACCAGGAAAAATACAGGTTGTCCCAACAAAACCTCACAGCACTCAAAGAGATTTATCACTAGCGTATTCTCCGGGTGTTGCAATTCCTTGCCTTGAAATTGAAAAAAACCCTCAGGATGCATATGATTATACCTCAAAAGGAAATCTGGTTGCCGTTATTTCAAACGGAACTGCAGTTTTAGGATTAGGAGATATAGGCGCTCTTGCCGGCAAACCAGTAATGGAAGGCAAAGGGCTTCTTTTTAAAATTTTTGCTGATATTGACGTATTTGATATTGAAGTAAATGAAAAAGATCCTGAGAAATTTATCCAGGTTGTAAAAGCTATTTCACCTACTTTCGGAGGTATCAATCTTGAAGATATTAAAGCTCCTGAATGTTTCACAATTGAAGAACGACTGAAGGAAGAGCTGGACATACCAATTATGCATGATGATCAGCACGGAACAGCAATAATTTCAGGTGCTGCACTTATTAATGCTCTTGAATTGGTCGACAAAAAAATAGAAGACGTAAGAATTGTAGTAAACGGAGCCGGTGCTGCTGCAGTAGCTTGTGCTAATCTTTATATCAAGCTGGGTGCCAATCCAAAGAATGTAGTAATGGTTGATAGTAAAGGAGTTATTTCCGTAAGAAGAACAGATCTCAACAGTAGAAAGAAACCATTTGCAACTGATTTACCTTGCGATACTCTTGAAGAAGCTGTTGCCGGTTCAGATGTTTTCCTTGGCCTGTCAGTTAAAGATTGCCTTACAAAAGAAATGGTTCGTACAATGGCTGACAATCCTGTTGTTTTTGCCTGTGCAAATCCTGATCCAGAAATTTCGTATGAAGAAGCAATGGATTCAAGACCAGATATCGTTTTTGCAACAGGAAGAAGCGACCATCCTAATCAGGTAAACAATGTACTTGGATTCCCTTATATTTTCCGTGGTGCCCTTGATGTTCGTGCCTGCGCAATAAACGAAGAAATGAAAGTAGCAGCTGTTCACGCTATTGCTGAATTGGCAAAAGAACCGGTTCCTGAAGTTGTTACTTCTGCCTATAATACTTCACATCTCAGCTTCGGAAGAGAATATATAATTCCAAAACCTCTTGACCCAAGATTATTAATAACTGTGGCACCAGCTGTTGCAAAAGCAGCAATTGAAAGTGGTGTTGCGCGAAAAACTGAAATCGATTGGGAAGATTATAAAAACTCTCTTCGTCAAAGAATGGGGCTTGATAACAAATTAATAAGGGGCTTGAATGATAAAGCAAAAGAAAATCCAAAACGGGTTGTATTTGCTGAATCAAACCATATCAATATGCTTAAAGCAGCTTCTGTAGCAAGAGCTGAAGGAATATGCATTCCAGTGCTTCTCGGAAATGAAGAAAGAATAACCAAAATCATTACTGAAAATAGCATTGACCTTAAAGACGTTGAAATTGTCAATATGAGGCATGACAGAGAAGATGCCTGCAGACAAAAATATGCACGTTTACTTACTCAAAAGCGTCAACGTGAAGGAATGACTTATAGTGAAGCATATGAAAAAATGTTTGACCGTAACTACTTCGGGATGATGATGGTTGAAGCTGGAGATGCTGATGCTTTCATTACAGGGGTTTATACAAAATATGCTGATGCTATTAAACCTGCCATTGAAATTGTTGGCATGAGAGAAGGACTTCGCCATATAGGGGGATTAAATATTGTCACTACTAAATTGGGGACTTTCTTCTTTGCTGATACAATGGTTAATAACCATCCTTCTAAAGAAACATTAA
>CAYXJA010000031.1:0-5488 GCA_964465425.1 uncultured Prolixibacteraceae bacterium
AATTTTGATAAAGAAGAGATCTTAAGACAAACAATTATCAACAGGACACCCTTCTTCGGCAATGATGATGAATATGCTGATTCAATTGCGGTAAGGGTTTATAATGATCTTTTTGAAGCAATAGATGGCAAGCCGAATATCAAGGGAGGTCTTTTTCACTTGAATATGCTTTCAACCACATGCCATATTTATTTCGGCAAAGTAACGGGAGCTACACCCAATGGCAGGTTTGCAACAAAATCGATTTCTGACGGGACATCACCTTCGCATGGTTGTGATACCCGCGGGCCTTCAGCAGTAATAAAATCGCTGGCTAAGTTAGATCAGATAAAGTCGGGAGGAACACTGCTAAACTTAAGGTTTCTGCCGGCGTTACTGAAAAGGGATCAGGATTTAATGAAGCTGGGTAACCTGATAAGAAGCTATTTTACAATGGGTGGTCATCATGTACAGTTTAATATTGTTGATACTGAAACATTGCATTCTGCACAGCAAAATCCGGAGGAATACAAAGACCTGCTTGTAAGGATGGCCGGATACAGTGATTATTTCAACGATATGAATGAAGATCTTCAGCAGGAAATAATAGAACGTACAGAAAACGAATCTTTTTAAATAATTTATTTCTAAAGCATAATGAAAGACTCAAGGGCAAGGGAAGCATTGATTTTTGACATTAAAAGGTACTCGATAAACGATGGTCCGGGAATAAGAATAACAATCTTTTTTAAAGGTTGTCCGCTGAGGTGTATGTGGTGCCATAATCCTGAAAGCATTTCAGCCAAGGTGGAAAAGATGTACAATCCTTCAAAATGTATCGGAGCGAAATCGTGCATTGAAGTATGTCCGGAAAATGCACTTACCCTTACTCCGGAAGGAATTGTCACTGATTATAATCTTTGTAAATTATGCGGCAAATGTGCAGAAGCATGTCCGACCAAGGCAATAGAAATGTCGGGGCGTAAAGAATCGCTTGAAGTCTTATTGATCGAAATTGAAAAAGAAAGAATCGTAATTGAACAATCGGGAGGAGGAGTAACCTTTTCGGGAGGAGAACCGCTTTTTTATCACGACTTCCTAACCGTCTTAATGGATTCATGCAGAAAAATGGGGTTTCACAGAGCTCTTGACACATCGGGTTATTGCAAGACTGACATCATAATGGAAGTTGCCAAAAGGACAGATTTATTTTTATATGACCTTAAAATATTTGATAAAGAAAAGCATAAGCGATTCACCGGTGTTGATAATGAAATCATACTTCATAACTTAAAAGAGCTTTCAAGGACAGGTGCTGAAATAAACATCAGGATTCCTTTTATTGGAGGTATAAATACAGATATTGAAAATTTAGAAAAGACAGCTGAATTTATTTCTCAGCTTGATGGGAAAAAGAAGCAGATAAACATTCTGCCTTATCATGAGATAGCAGTACATAAGTATAAAAAGCTGGGGAAAAAGTATGATTCATTAAACATGAGGGAGCCTAACAAAGAAGAAATTCAAATGGCACAATCTGTTTTCGCAAAATGGGATCTGGAAGCAATAATAGGAGGATAAATAATTTCAATATGCCCTTATATCAGAAGAATTTTAAAACTCTATTTTTTTTAAATTTGTATCTCACTAAATTTAATTGATATGAAACTTAATCCTAAATCTTTTTATTTTTTAGCATTTTCACTTATTCTGATTTCAATCAGTGTAAGCTGCAGTAAAGTCAATAGTCTCACCAGTCCCGACGGAAATATCAAGGTGGTCTGCGAAATTGACGCTGCCAATGAAATTATCTATCATGTTACAAAAAACGGGGAAGAAGTTATACTCCCTTCAAAGCTTGGAATAATCATGAAAGACTCCGACTTTTCCAGGAACATGAAGATTGAATCAGTTTCAAACACAAAATCTGTATCAGATGATTATCAGCTACTGTATGGAAAGCAAAGATATTGCTCATACAAAGGCAATGAACAAACCTTCACTTTCAAGAATGGTGAAGGAAAAGTTATGAATATTATCTTCCGTGTCTCAAACGATGGTGTTGCATTCAGATATCAATTTCCTGATAAAAGTGATGAGCTGAAATATATCACTGAAGAAGCTACCTCATTTGCATTTCCAACTGATGCCCGTGCATGGATGCAACCAATGGCAATTGCAAAAACAGGGTGGTGCAGGACTAATCCGTCATACGAGGAACATTACCAACAGGATATCCCTGCCGGCACTGAATCTCCTATGGGTAAAGGCTGGATATTCCCTGCCCTGCTGAAATCAGGCAACAACTGGGTTCTTCTTACTGAAACTGCTCTCGACGGCTCTTATTGCGGATGCCGTTTGAATGTTAAAGGCAATGCCACTTACCAAATAGGTTTTCCTGAAGAAGTTGAAAACTATACCGGAAAAAATACTTACCCTCAATCTGTTCTTCCATGGAAAACTCCATGGAGAATAATTGTTGTCGGTGATCTTAAAACTATAACTGCTTCTACTCTTGAAACTGACCTTGCGACTCCTTCAATAGAAGGCGATTTCTCATGGGTAAAACCGGGTAAATCATCATGGAGCTGGGTTCTCCTTAAAGATGACTCAACAGTATATGATGTACAAAAGAAATACGTGGATTATGCTGCAGACATGAACTGGGAATATTGCCTTGTAGATGCTGACTGGGACAGGAAAATTGGCTATGAAAAGATTGCTGAACTTTCTGCTTATGCTCAATCTAAAAATGTAGGTTTATTGTTATGGTATAATTCATCGGGCGATTGGAATGATACTCAATATTCTCCAAAAAGTATGCTGGTTACTCACGAACAACGTTCAAGTGAATTCAGCAAGCTGAAACAAATGGGAATCAAAGGTGTTAAGGTTGATTTCTTTGGTGGTGACGGTCAGTCAATGATTCAATATTATTTAGACCTCATGAAAGATGCTGCCGATAATAACCTGATGATCAACTTCCACGGATGTACTTATCCCAGAAGCTGGCATCGTACTTACCCAAATCTTGTTTCAATGGAATCAATTATGGGGATGGAATTTGTAACTTTTGATCAGCGTAATGCCGACCAACAACCAAATCATGGAGCAATGCTTAACTATACCCGCAATGTCTTCTCTCCTATGGACTTCACTCCTATGTGCCTTGTTTCCATACCAAATATCGACAGAAAAACTACAAATGCTTGGGAACTTGCAAGTGCTGTTCTTTTCCAGTCAGGTGTTCAGCATTATGCAGAAAGACCTGAAGGTATGGCTACTGTTCCTTCAGAAGTTAAAGAACTAATTAAAGAAATTCCTGCTTTATGGGATGAATCAGTATTTGTTGACGGTTTCCCCGGCAAGCTTACTGTAATTGCCAGAAGACTAGGTAACATATGGTATCTTGCAGGTATTAACGGTGAAAACACAGATAAAAATCTTAATCTCGACATATCATTTATAGGTTCAGAGAAAGGGAAAATTTTCAATGAAGGTAATGATCCTTATTCTTTCAATGCATCCGAAATTGTGAAGGATAATACCGGTAAGATTAACCTGCAAATAAAAGCAAACGGAGGGTTTGTATGCAAATTTGAATAAGTCTGACATCTGATAATAACCCATTAATTTTTTGAATAATGACAAGATTTTCAATATTCAACATTATTATTCTATTCCTGTTGCTTTTACCCACTTGTCTGTTTTCTCAAACAGTGACGGGAGGTTTTAAAACTGCCATTTATACCCGAGCTTATGAAGTACAGAAAATGGCTGATGATGAGTGGCTCGAGTCTACATGGAAAGAAATATCTGGACAAATAAAAGTCGATAAAATATATCTTGAAACTCACAGGGATCTTTTAATTGTCGACCGCACTGTGTTAAAAAAAGCCATCAGCTTCTTCAAATCTAAAGGTCTTGAAGTTGCAGGTGGCATCACTTACACAATAGATGAAAGCAATCAATTTCAGACGTTCTGCTATTCAAATCCTGAAATCAGAAATAAGGCAAAAGAGATAATTGAGTATACTGCTGAATTCTTTGATGAAATTATCCTCGATGATTTCTTCTTCACCAGCTGTAAATGTGAACATTGCATAAAAGGCAGGGGCGACAGAAGCTGGACTGACTACAGGCTTGATCTTATGACTGATGCTGCCAAAGAAGTTATTGTCAATCCGGCAAGAAAAATAAATCCAAATGTTAAAGTCATTATCAAATATCCAAACTGGTATGATCATTTTCATGCATTGGGTTTCAATCTCGAAACTGAACCTTCGATCTTTGATGGTCTTTATACAGGAACAGAAACACGGGATGCTGTTTTAAGCAATCAACATTTACAACCCTACCTGAGCTATTTGGTATTCAGATATTTCAACAACCTTAAACCGGGTAAAAACGGCGGAGGATGGGTTGACACAGGTGGTATGAGATTTTATGAACGCTATGCTGAACAAATATGGCTTACTTTGTTTTCAAAAGCACCTGAAATCACTCTCTTCGATTACAGACAAATGCTTATCCCTCTTCGTAAAGAATGGATATCTGCCTGGAATTCAAAAGAAGGTTCTTTCGATGCAGAGGAAATGATGAAACCGTTAAATATTAATGGCAAAAGTATCAATCCTTCAACCGTTGCCCGAGCAGCCGGATACTCAATAGAAAAGGTTGCCCCAGTAATTGGAAAACTAGGAAAACCTTACGGCATTAAAAGTTATAAGCCATATCATTCACCAGGAGAAGATTTTCTTCAGAATTATCTGGGCATGATTGGTATTCCAATGGATATTGTTCCTTATTTCCCTGCAGAAGATGAAATAATTTTACTTACTGAGCAAGCTGACACCGATCCTCTGATTGTAGAAAAGATAAAGTCTCGCCTTGAAAAAGGGAAAGATGTAATCATCACATCCGGACTTTTAAATTCAATTCAGGATAAAGGATTCAATACTATTGTTGATTTAAGGGTCACTCAAAGAAAAGCACTGGTAAGCGAATACCTTATGAGCAGAAGCGTTGTAAAAAGCAAATCCACTATTATGATTCCGCAAGTTGAATATAAAACCAATGACTCGTGGGAAATAATATCAGGCATAAACGGAAGCAACGGCTGGCCGATACTTCATCAATGCAAATATGGAAATGCTACTTTATATGTTCTTGTTATCCCTGACAACTTCTCGGATCTCTACAACTTCCCTGTTGAAGTATTGAATAAAATCAGGGAGATATTCCTTAAAAAGTTAAAGGTAACCTTTGAAGGTGAAGCATTGGTGTCAATGTTTTTATACGACAATAATACAATTGTTCTTCATTCTTTTAATAATGAAAAAAGTGAAGTAAAGATTGTTTTGGAAGAAAAGGATAAAATAATAAAGGATTTACTTAGTGGCGATCCTTTAGCGTCATCTGTCAGGGAACCTGAAAGATCCTGGGGTAAACAAACCGGAAAGGAAAAGTATATTTACTCAATAACTATTCCTCCTCATTCATTTAAAGC
>CAYXJA010000031.1:5588-10724 GCA_964465425.1 uncultured Prolixibacteraceae bacterium
AGGCAAACATTTGGATGTGTCTGTAATGCACATTCAAGAGCAATATGTGAAGCTGAGCGTCCCATTAACTTAATGAAATGCCAGTATTTCTTAGCTGAATTTGCATCCCTCATTATATTTCCGATAAGTTCTGAATATACTTTACAAGCAGTATCAAAACCAAAAGAGGTTTCTATCATTTCATTTTTAAGGTCACCGTCAATTGTCTTTGGACAACCAATAACCTGTACGCCAGCTTTAATGCTTGAATAATATTCTGCAAGAACACAAGCATTTGTATTTGAATCATCACCTCCGATTACAACTACTGCATTAATGGCAAGAGCCTTACAGTTTTCAAGCCCCTTGTCAAACTGTGCTTTTTCTTCAAGTTTGGTACGGCCTGAACCTATAATGTCAAATCCACCTGTATTTCTGTATTCATCAACGATTTCGGAAGTTAATTCAACATATTTGTTATCGACAAAGCCACCGGGACCACCAAGAAAACCATATAATTTATTAGCAGGATTCAATGATTTCAAACCATCGAATATTCCTGAAATAACGTTATGACCTCCGGGAGCCTGACCTCCTGATAATATAACACCTACATTAATAGCAGGTAATTGATTCTTCACATCAGATGACTCAAATGTGAGCATTGGTAAACCATAAGTGTCAGGGAACAATTTATTGATATCTGCCTGATCGGCTACTGATTGAGTTTTCTTCCCTTCAACAATCTTTACGTTTCCTTTTAAAGCTTTTGGGAGTTTAGGCTGATATTTTGCCCTTTCTTGTTGTAATGCACTAATTGCCATTTTATTACTTGTTATGATAAGACACAGTTATTTTCTAAAAACGGCTAAAAATAATCAAATTGATTTATTAATATATCAATTTTTTACAATTAACAGTTTTACAGCAGAATCAAAAAACAATTAATTAACCTGATTAATTATCCACCTGCAAGGAAATCAACAACATTTCCAATTGTTGAAGTAGTTCTGCGGTAAAGTTCAGAATACCCGCAACGGGTACATGAAACTACTGTGAATTTCTTATTCTGTACATCGAAAAACTTTGCCAAAGCACCTCCTGTGGTTCTGATTTCCTCAACAAGATAATCGGTGCTCCCACATTTAACACATTTATAACTTTGAGTATTCATAGTATATTTATTAAAGAAAAGTGGCAATAAATTTAAATATTTATTGCCACTTTTAATTACCAACCAATTGATTTAGTTCAGCAACATTTCTACTTTACCGGTTGACTTTGTTTCAACAACCTTGTAGGAACGAGCAAAATTCATAATATTTTCAACACAACGTTCCGGTGCTTTATAAACAGGATATGCTGTTTCATCACTATACTCTTTCATATGAGTAGTTTTATTGTCCGGATCTGATATGTTTAGGTAAAATTGCAGGGTAGAAATTTTCCTCATAGGCATCTTTTAATTATTGTTTATATTCCTAAAACGATGCTATGAGGAAAATATTGTGAGAAAAAAATAATTTTTTAAAATTTTGTAAGAATGAGTCCTTTTTCTGTAATAATCTTACGCAAATTAATCAGTGCATAACGCATTCTGCCTAAAGCGGTATTGATACTTACACCTGTCTGGTCTGCTATTTCCTTAAAACTCAAGCCCATGTAATGACGCATGACAACTACCTGCTTCTGATCATCAGGAAGCTCTTCTACTAGATCACGAACATCATTTAAAATCTGATCCGAGATCATCATGTCTTCTATATTTACGTCAGAAAACCTGGGTGAATTGAAGAAGTCAATTTCCGAACCATCGTTTGAAAAAGTATTCATGTTCTTTTCTCTCCGATAATGATCTATTATCAGATTATGGGCGATCCGCATTACCCAGGAAATAAATTTCCCGTTTTCGGTATACTTACCCAAATTTAAAGAACGAATTACCTTAATAAATGTATCCTGAAGAATATCTTCAGCAAGATGCATGTTCTTTACTGTAACTAAAATGTAAGAATAAACTTTGTCTTTGTGACGATTAATGAGAATTTCAAGTGAGGAATTGTCACCACTTAAATATCTTTCTACCAACTCATTATCGCTCAGATTAAGTCTGTCGATCATAACCTTATTTTTAGAAGTTAATTAAGGTAGAGTTGCTTCGATAAGATATCTCCTAGTGTTAAATGGTGAAACAAATTGTTAACTTTGCCTCAAAAATAAGCATTTTTGTGAAATCAGCAAATAATTTTTAATTAAATGTCAGATAAAATCAATTCTCAGGAGAATATATATATCAAAGGAGCACGTTTGCATAATCTTAAAAATATTGAACTTAAGATCCCAAGAAATAAATTTGTCGTAATAACAGGTGTGTCCGGATCAGGAAAATCTACTCTAGCCTTTGACACTCTCTACGCTGAAGGTCAAAGAAGATATGTTGAAAGTCTTTCTTCTTATGCCCGCCAGTTTCTTGGCAGAATCAACAAACCTGAGGTCGATTTTATTAAAGGCATTCCACCTGCTATTGCTATCGAACAAAAGGTCAACACCCGTAATCCCCGCTCTACAGTAGGAACTTCAACAGAAATATACGATTACCTGAAACTTCTCTTTGCAAGGGTCGGAAAAACAATCTCTCCTGTTTCAAACAGAGAGGTTAAAAAAAATGACGTCTCCGATGTCGTTGATTATATGCTATCTTTCCCAAAAGGAACGAAAACTTTTATCCTTTCTCCTTTGATTATCCACAAGGGACGAAAGATTGAAGATGAAATAAATCTGCTCTTCCAACAAGGATATACAAGACTTGAACTGGAAGGAGAAATTCTAAATATTGATTCTGCCAATCTCGTCGAAAAAATTCCGCATCACAAAAAGGATTTTAATGTTGTAATCGACCGTCTTACAGTTAATGACGACGACGATTCTATAAGCAGGATGTCCGACTCTGTTCAGTCTGCCTTCAATGAAAGTCATGGTCTTTGTATTATTAAAACTATTACTGATGATAAAACTATTGCCGAAACGTTCTCTCATAAGTTTGAGCTCGACGGAATAGTTTTCGAAGAGCCTAACCCCGACATGTTCAGCTTCAACAATCCACTCGGTGCTTGTCAGAAATGTGAAGGCTACGGAAAGGTAATAGGCATCGATGAAGATCTTGTCATTCCCAACAAAATGCTTTCAGTTTATGATGAAGCAATAGTTTGCTGGAAGGGTGAAAAGATGAGTGAATGGAAAAATGAACTTGTTAATAATGCCTTCAAATTCGGTTTCCCTATTCACAAACCCTACTATGAACTTACTCAGGAACAAAAAGACTTACTGTGGACAGGCAATAAATGGTTTGAAGGATTAACTGCTTTTTTCAAATTCGTTGAAGAAAACAGCTACAAAATACAGTATCGTGTAATGCTTGCCCGTTACCGCGGAAAAACTGTTTGTCCCGATTGCAAAGGCTCCCGTCTCAAAAAGGAAGCAGGTTATGTAAAGTTAGGCGGCAAATCTCTTCAGGAATTAGTACTGCTGCCTGTCACCGATCTTCGTACTTTTTTTGCTGAACTGAAACTTTCAGAACATGATGAAAAAATATCAGGACGACTTCTGAAGGAAATAAACAATCGCCTTGATTTCCTCATGGATGTCGGATTAAGCTATCTTACTCTTAACCGGTTGTCAAACACTCTTTCAGGGGGTGAATCACAAAGGATAAACCTTGCGACTTCTCTGGGTAGCGGCCTTGTTGGCTCTCTTTATATTCTTGACGAGCCTAGTATCGGTCTACATTCAAGAGATACTCAGAAACTTATTGATGTTTTGAAGAAACTCAAAAAACTGGGCAATACTGTTGTCGTAGTTGAACATGACGAGGAGATAATCAATGCTGCCGATTTGATTATTGACATAGGTCCTAAAGCAGGAATCCACGGAGGAGAAATAATGTTTATCGGCGATCATGAACAATTAAAAAATGATACAATAAGCCTTACTGCAAAATATATTACCGGTAAAGAAAAAATTGAAGTCCCATCTTCAAGAAGGAAGTGGAATAACTATATTAAAGTCTCAGGTGCAAGGGAAAATAACCTTAAAAATATTGAAGTTAAGATTCCTCTTAATGCTATGACCGTTATTACCGGAGTAAGCGGATCGGGAAAATCATCTCTTGTAAAACAAATCCTTTATCCTGCTTTGGCTAAACAGTTTGGCGGGATGTCGGAGAAAACCGGAAAACACGACCGCATTACCGGAGACACACATTTATTGCACAATATTGAATTCGTTGATCAGAATCCAATTGGCAAATCATCACGTTCCAATCCGGTCACCTATCTCAAAGCATACGATGAAATTCGTGCTTTGATGGCCGATCAGCAAAGTTCTAAAGTCATGGGATTAAAACCTTCTCATTTCTCCTTCAATGTTGAAGGAGGAAGATGTGACGAATGTCAGGGCGAAGGCGTTATCAAAGTCGAAATGCAGTTTATGGCCGATGTATATCTTGTTTGTGAAAGCTGCGGCGGCAAAAGATTCAAAGAAGATATTCTTGATGTCAAATACAATGAAAAAAATATTTTCGACATCCTTGAAATGACAGTTGATGAAGCAATGATTTTCTTTGGAAATGCTAAAAACAGTCTCGAAAAGAAAATCCATAAAAGACTGAAACCATTGCAGGATGTAGGTCTTGGTTATATTCATCTTGGACAATCATCAAGCACATTGTCGGGCGGTGAAAGCCAAAGGGTTAAGCTTGCTTCTTTCCTTGCAAAGGAATCAGATGAACCTACCCTCTTTATTTTCGACGAGCCAACGACCGGACTTCACTTCCATGATATAAAGAATCTGTTGAATTCTTTCAACGCCCTGCTAAACAGGAATCATACAATATTAATAGTAGAACATAATCTTGAAGTAATAAAATCTGCCGACTGGATTATAGACCTTGGTCCTGAGGGAGGAGATAAAGGCGGATATATTGTTGCAGCCGGTACTCCGGAAGAAATAGTTAATTGCAACGATTCATACACAGCAACTTATTTAAAAGAAAAATTGATTTCATAATACTTTTACCATAGTAAACGAGCGTTTATTATTTTTGCAAAAAAAATATATGAGCAACACAAAAGATAATTCAATAATCAGCGACCTATTTTC
>CAYXJA010000031.1:10824-12534 GCA_964465425.1 uncultured Prolixibacteraceae bacterium
GCTTTTGAATCGTATACTGTAATAATGAATACTGAAGGGAATATTTCAAAAGAAATTGCCGGCAAGTCAATTGATTTCCTGAAGAAAAGTTTATCCGGAGTATCGTCTGACAGGACTCCCTTGATTGAAGATGCTATTAGCTTTCTGAATGACTATAAATAAAAAATCCCGCTTTTGCGGGATTGATTTATTTGCTTAGAAGATTTATTTCCTTTAGTAACAAATCACGGTATGACTTGCCAATGGGCAAAGATTCAAAACCATCCTTTGTTTTAACTTCAATTGTACTGGTTTTAATCATTTCAATCCTGCTTCTGTTAACGATAAACGACCTGTGTATTCTGAAGAATTTGCTTACAGGAAGCTGATCCATAACAGATTTCATAGTAAAATGTATTGTATACTTCTCATCATAAGTATGAACAATAATGTAATTTTCCAAAGCTTCAATCCAAACTACATCATCATAGCAAAGACGAATAAGAGTAGAATTATTCCTGATGAAAAAATCGTTTTTGGAATTGGATGCCGGAAGCATCTCATCCTTTAATTTCGAAAGAGCCTTTTCAGTAGCTTTAAGGAATCTGAAATAAGTTACAGGCTTCAAAAGATAATCTGTAACATCGTATTCAATAGCATCAAGTGCATATTTTTCCTTGGAAGAAACTACAATTATCTGAACAGGATGATCGCCAAGTGATTGCATGAATTCAACCCCATTCATATCAGGCATTTCAATATCAAGAAATATAAGGTCAATATTATGCTCCCCTTTCCTGATAAAATTCATAGCTTCAATAGCTCCCGGGAAAGAATAATATTGATCGATATAATCAGTTTTCTCAACAAACTTTTCTAAAAGTGTTCTTGATAATTTATCGTCATCAATAATTATACAATTCATAATTCAGCGATCAACATTTTGACCAAATATAGATATTTTAATGTTTTAATAAAAGAAAAATTAAAAAATCAACCCCTTAAACTATCAATATAGTTTTTAACTATCAAATCTCCCCCTTTTATTCTCTTCCTAATCCAATCAAGTAAAATTTCATCTTTCTCAGATTCATCTAATTTCCAGTCGATTCCGGAAGATCTTAGCTTACCTGTAAGGTCATGCAATATTATTGCAGCGGAAACAGAAATGTTGAAACTTTCTGTAAAACCATACATGGGAATTTTTAAAAATTCATCAGCATTTTGCTGTACCACATCAGATATTCCACGCCTTTCGGTACCAAAAACAATTGCAATCTTCCCCTTTGTCAAATCGAAGTTATCCAAAGAAGTATCGTTGGAATGAGGAGAAGCGGCAACTATCCTGTAACCATTATCCTTCAATGAGTTTATGGCATCAAGAGAATTCTCTTCTCCGCTGTTGTGCAAATGAAGATCCACCCATTTTGTAGAACCCAGAGAAACATTGTAGTTAATCTTGAATTTGTTTTTATTTTCAATTACATGAACATCCTGAATACCGAAACAATCGCAGGTGCGTATTACAGCACTGGCGTTTTGGCTTTGATAAATGTCTTCAAGAACAACAGTAATGTATTTTGTTCTGTGCTCAATGATTTTCTTATAAAGAGAATATCTTTCTTCGGTAATAAACTGTGAGATATATTCAATAAGTCCCTTGTAAACCATGATTTTGATTTAAAAAAAAGGGGAAACATCAGTTGCCTCCCCTATTTTAAATTTTTTCTA
>CAYXJA010000032.1:0-4044 GCA_964465425.1 uncultured Prolixibacteraceae bacterium
AAATATCATGTTAGAACATTTGACATTAGACACATTTAAAGAGAAAGTTTTCAACTTTGAAAACAGTAAAGATTGGAAATTTGAAGGTAACAAACCTTGTCTGATAGACTTTTATGCAGATTGGTGTGGGCCATGTAAAATGATTGCTCCAGTACTTGAACAATTACAAAATGAATATGGCGACAAGCTTAACATTTACAAAGTAAATACTGAAGATGAAAGAGACCTTGCATCTATGTTTGGAATCCAGAGTATACCTTCATTATTATTTGTGCCTACTGAAGGAAAACCTCAAATGGCAATGGGCGCTTTGCCAAAAGAAACATTTGAACAAGCCTTTAAAGAGATTTTTGGCGTAGATAAAGATTAAAAAACTAATTGTAAATATACATAAAGAGGCTGTCCAACGGGCAGCCTCTTACTTTTTATGCACTACCCCATTATTCAAAATATTTTATTAAAAATGAATTTTCTCTTTAACTTCAACAATAGTAAAAATGGTTAAAACACTGATTCAATAAAAAGATTGTATATCCAATTTATAATTTTATCCTACGCGTAGAACCCGTTAAAATTTCAAGCAAAATCATCAAAAATATCAAGTACCTTTTCAAGTCTATTACCTCTTGAGCCTTTTATCAGGATTATTCTATCCCTTAATTCTTCCTGATTCAATTCAGACTTAAGCATTTCAACATTATCGTACTTTTTAAAATATTCGGGGCAATCAACTTTAGCAAAGTTATTCCCAATTAAAAAAACATGAGAAATTTCTTTTTCAACAATCATATTTACTATCTTTTGGTGCTCGACAAAAGAACTTTCGCCTAATTCAAGCATTTCTCCCAGAATAACTGTTTTGAGCTTATTGTTATTTTTGAAAAAATTCTCCAAAGAAAGTGCCATACTTGATGGATTTGCATTATAACAATCAACTATCAATGTTGAAGAACCTTTTTTCATTATTTGAGATCTGCTATTTGAAGGAAGATAACTTTCAATGGCATCTTTTATCATTAAAGGATCAACATTGAAATAAGTTCCTACTCTTGATGCTGCGAGTATATTTTCAAGATTGTAAGCCCCGGTAAAATTTGTCTTAAAATAAAGCCAACCTTTGGGAAACAAAAGTTTGCAGGTAAGTAAAAGGTCATCATTAACCACTTCACCGATCAATTCAGCATTACAATGACTCGGTGCATAAGTGAATCTTTTAGTGTTAGGATTAGCCATGCCGGTTAAATGTTCATTAGCAGAATTAATGAAAATTCCTTTACCCGAATTTGATATATAATTATAAAGTTCACCTTTTGTTTTTATGACTCCTTCAAAAGAACCAAAACCTTCCAGATGTGCTTTACCAACATTTGTAATAAGTCCAAAATCAGGTTCTGCTATCGAACAAAGAAGATCTATTTCTCCGGGATGATTAGCTCCCATTTCAATAATTCCAACCTCATGTTCATCCGTTAGCGATAATAAAGTAATCGGAACACCTATATGATTATTGAGGTTCCCTTTAGTTGCCAGCACTTTGAATTTCTTACTTAAAACAGCAGCCGTCAGTTCTTTAGTTGTTGTTTTCCCATTTGTTCCGGTAATAGCTAAAATTGGTTTTTCTAGTTTACGCCTATGGTAAGTAGCCAAATTCTGGAGAGTAGTCAAAACGTTATCAACTACAATTACACATGAGTGTCCGGAAAGATTGCTATCATCGACAATTGCATAATCAGCACCATCTTCAATAGCTTTAGCTGCAAAATTGTTACCATTAAAATTATCTCCTTTTAGAGCAAAAAATATTCCGCCTTCTTTTGCCTGGCGACTATCAGTAAATATTCGTTTTGATTTTTGAAAAATGGAGTATATTTCTTCAATTGATTTCATCTGGGACGATTTGATAATTTAAGGATGAAATAATTTTCTTAAAAATTAAATGCAGCAATTTTGAATAATAAGTAAGCACAAATTTAAATTAAAAATCCTGCCTTAATAAAGACAGGATTTTTCAATATTTTTTAATTAATTAGACTTTATTGGAGGTCCTAGTCTTGTCATAGCGCAACGGAAACCTAAATCACATGCAGCTTCTCTTTCATCAAGATATCTTCTTGAACCCGGATTCAACCAATATGCTCTGTCTTTCCAAGAACCACCCTTATAAACTCTAAGCCTATCTGTAATTATAGAATTTATTACACCTTCATTTTCTTCCTGAATGTACATTCCTTTAGTAGTTGCGGTGCTTTTAGCAAGAGCTGGTTTACCAGTAGTCCAGTTACTTCCTGATATTAAATTAGATCTGTAATCTCCATCTTCAAAATTCCTGTAGTCAGCAACTGTATCAACAACAGGCTGTCCGAATTCATCAAAAACTACTTTTCCATCAGCATCCAACCTGTATTCAGTAATTACATTGCCCCTGTATGGTTGAAATTCTTCTACGTCTCCGGGAGACAAAGGACGATAAACATCAGATACCCATTCATTGACATTACCTGCCATGCAATATATTCCATAATCGTTAGGTGAAAAGGAGAAAACATCGGCGGAAATGTCAGCAGCATCATTAAGAGCGCCGGCCATACCCATAAGGTCACCTCGTCCTCTGGTGTAGTTTGCTTTCATCTTACCTTTTACTTTATCTTGTTCTTCACGAATGAAAGTACCAGACCATGGATACATTCTTCTTTGAGTTAAAAGTTCACCATCTGCTTCTCCGATAAGTCCAAGGGCTGCATATTCCCATTCTGCTTCGGTCGGAAGCCTGTAATTAGGAAGTAATAACCCATTTTCCCATCTTACTCTTTCCTGAGTATTAGTTGCGTTTGTACCTATATAATAGTTATTCAGGTAACCTTCAGTTGTGAAAACTTTTTCATTGCTTTGAGTAGAATCAACACTAAGATATCCATTCTTAACAAGAATATATTCATTTACCCTATCGGTTCTCCATTTGCAATATTCACTTGCCTGCATCCAATTTACTCCAACAACGGGATAATTACTATAAGATGGATGACGCAGATAATTGCTTACGTATGGTTCATTATAAGCTAATGCACTTCTCCATACAATTGTATCTGGAACTGCTGCTTTATATTTTTCACGATTGTTAGGATAAACATGTGATAACCATGCAAGATACTGACGATAGTCGAAGTTTGTAACTTCTGTCTCATCCATATAAAATGAGGCAACAGTAACTCTTCTCGGTTGATTGTTCCAATCTTTCATCACATCTTCGTCTATCCTCCCCATAATGAAAGTACCTCCCTGAACCAAAACTAACCCTGGTCCCGTCTCCTGTTCAATGTATTTGGGATCTGTAAAACCGAACACTTCCATATCACTTGAACTCCACCCTGTTGTACGGGAAGTTTGTCCTGCTGACTTTAGAGGCGTGGCTTTTTTAGTCTGCTTACAACCAGTAAAAACCAGAACCAGAAATATCAGTAAAAATGAAATTTGTCTCATTTTCCAAATTATTACAATGATTTGCAACAAATATAACTAAAATGATTAAATACTTATTGTACTTAATCACTACTTTATTACTAAAAATTTTGATAAGTATCTTTTTCCAAGGCACAAAGTTATATTATTAAAATAAAATTGCATAAAAACTTTTCATCAAAACGCATTTCGAATTAATATATTTTAAATAAATACTTTAATTTTTTACTGCGCAATAAACTATATTTGGCTTCGTTTTTTATATAAAAAAGTATATATGCTAAAATTATTTATATTATTTATCATTCTTTTTTTATTTCAATCGACTGTTAATGGGGAAGATAATAAATATAACAGAATCTCCAAAACAGATAAGAATTTTTCTGATTACAAAATTCAAAAATCATTTAAACAGCAATCCGTTTTATCTTCAGGAAAATGGTATAAAATTTCAACAACAGAGCAAGGAATACACAAAATAACTTATTCGAGGCTTAAAGAACTCGGGGTAGCTAATCCATCTAACATTGCAATTTATGGCAATGGAGGTTTTGAATTACCAAAAAGTAATTCAGAATATTATCCTGA
>CAYXJA010000032.1:4144-12468 GCA_964465425.1 uncultured Prolixibacteraceae bacterium
CTAAGATTTCTTGAACAAGAAACCCAAAATATGATTTCTTCCGGAAGAACATGGTATGGAGAAAAATTGAATTCGATGAGCAAAAGTATTTTTTCATTCGACTTTCCTAATGCTATTACCGGAACTTTATCCTCTGCTTCCATTTCGTATATTGGAAGATCATTTGATAAATCAAGATTGTACGTTAAGATAAACGACACTCCCCTTGATACTTCAATATTCTTTCCTGTTTACAGAGATGAAGAAACTCACTTTGCCAGGGAATATAAGAATTCATTGTTTTTCAAAACAAAAGATGTTACAAGGATTGAAGTTTATTTTGACACGAACAATCAATGGGGTGAAGCATGGCTTGATTATATTTCACTCAATGTAAGATGCAAATTAGTATTTGATTCAGAACAATTTACTTTCAGAAACAAAGATGCCTATTACACGAGTTCTGCAGGATATTCTATTGCGACTCAAAATAAAAACATGCTGATTTGGGATATTACAGACCCTTTAAATCCTGAATCTGTTAATACTTTAGATACAGGAGCCGGCATTGTAAATATCTTCAGCTCAGGCAACGGAATCAGAAGTTATGTTGCTTTCGACCCTTTATCAGAAACTTTTCCTGATGAGACTAAAATTAAATCAATTGCCATTGCAAATCAAAACATACATGCTCAACCTTCTCACGACATGATTATAGTTACTCATCCTGACTTTATAATTCAGTCTGAAGAGTTAGCACAATTCCATAGGGATAATGACAACATGAAAGTATTGGTTGTTTCAATAAATGATGTTTTCAATGAATTTTCTTCTGGATCAAACGACTTAACAGCTATAAGGAATATGATGAGAATGTTTTATTCCAGATCAGCTAATTCTCAAAATCCATTAAAATATCTTTTATTAATGGGAGATGGATCTTATGACAACAGAAAATTTGATATAAACAAATCAAACTTCATTCCAACCTATCAATCTGTAAATTCTTTAAATCCTGTTGAAACTTTAACTTCTGATGATTATTATGGTTTCCTCGATGATGATGAATATGAACTCAATGGGAATATGGATATTGGAGTAGGACGAATTCCTTGCAAGACTAAGGAAGAGGCTCAATCAACAATCAACAAAATCTTTGATTATTCTTCTTCAAAATCGCTGGGTAACTGGAGAAATGTTGTTTGCTTCATTGCAGATGACGAGGAAAGTAATTTTCTGAGATATTCTGAAGACTTAATTAATTTAATTTCTGAAAATTATCCCGGTTTTTATGCCGATAAAATTTACTTCGACTCATATAAACAGGTTTCAACTTCGGGTGGAAACAGATATCCTGAAGTCACTGAAGCCATCAACAAAAGAGTTGAAGAAGGAGCTTTGATTTTAAACTACATTGGACACGCTAATCCTAATTCTCTTGCTCATGAAAGCGTTCTGGGAATCAATGACATTAAATCATGGAACAATAATGTTTTCCTGCCAATATTTGTTACTGCAACATGTCAGTTCGGCCGTTTTGATCAGGATGAAACATCAGCAGGAGAACAAATTTTGCTGAATCCTTCCGGAGGAGGGGTTGGCCTTTTTACAACAACCCGGGTCGTTTATGCTTTAGATAATCAGGAAATCAGCGAAGTATTTTATCAAAATATTTTTGATTTTGATGAAAAAGGTGAAAAATTAAGACTTGGTGATATTTTTAAAAATGCCAAAAATGGAGTTTCTGATGGTATAAACAAGCATAAATTTTCACTTTTTGCTGATCCTGCACTTAAGCTGGCTTTCCCCAAATATTCAATACGCACAATATCAATCAACGGGTTGGACCCAGATCAAAATGAAATAAACGTTGGCGCATTAGAAAAAGTTGATGTTAAAGCAGAAATAATAGACCATAACGGCCTGAAAATAAATGATTTTAATGGTGAAGTTACAACTACAATTTTCGATAAGGAAATTACTGTCAGAACTCTTGGCAACGATGGAGGAGTAGTAATAAAATATCCGGTTCAGAATAATGTTATTTTTAAAGGAGTGAATCAGGTTCAAAATGGTGAAATTGAATTTTCTTTTATCGTTCCAAAAGACATAACCTATAATACAGGCAAAGGGAAAATTCTTTATTATGCTTCAAACGGTAAGGATGATGCTAATGGCTCTTGCTCAAAAATTGGAATTGGAGGAACAAGTTCAAATCCAATTATAGAATCTGCTCCACCAGATATAGACTTGTATTTGAATAATGAAAATTTCAAATCAAATGATATTGTTAATACTAATTCTCTCCTGATAGTTGACCTCTTTGATGAAAGCGGAATAAATACTGTAGGTGCTGGAATTGGTCATGATATTATTGCTGTTCTTGATGATAACTTTTCAGATCAGATAGTATTAAACGATTATTATTCTTCTGAAACTAACAGTTTTCAAAAGGGGAAAATAATTTTTCCGCTTAATGATTTAGAACCCGGACAACATAAAATCAGCGTTAAAGTATGGGATATTCAAAATAATTCTTCTGAAAAAGAAATAGATTTCATTGTTGAAGATGGATTTAAAATTACAGGAATAAAAAATTCTCCTAATCCAATTACTTATTATACTGATTTTCAGATTTCACATAACTTGCCCGGAGAAATTTTTGATGCTTCTATTCAAATATACAATCTTCGTGGTCAGAAAATAAATGAAATTACTGAAAGATTAAACTCTTCCGGTAAAACTGATTTAACAATAAGATGGGATATTTATCACACTGACTATCCTATTTACACCGATCAGATTTTGATTTACAGAGTTGAACTTAAAAATGAAGAAAATGTTAGTGCAAGTAAATCAGGCAAAATTCTTTTAAATTTCAAGAATTAATTTTCATGACAATATATATTTATTAAATCCGTTATCTTATTTTTGGGAACTTTAAAATTTTAAGAACATTTTAATCATGAGACGAATCTTAACTGTATTATTAGTAATCATAGCTACAATCAATATTTCTTTTGGCCAGTCTACAACCGGAGCTCTGGTTGTTAGTTCAGCCGTTCCGTTTTTATCCATTTCTCCTGATTCAAGAGCAGGTGCAATGGGAGATGTAGGAGTTGCAACAAGCTCAGATATCAATTCCCAACACTGGAATCCTGCAAAATTCGTTTTCAATGAAAGCAAATCAGGAATTTCCTTGTCATACAGCCCATGGTTGCGTAATCTGGTAAATGATATGAATCTTGGATATTTAACAGGATACCATCAACTAGACGAAATACAAGCTATAAGTGGAAGTTTAAGGTATTTTGATCTTGGATCAATGCCTCTTTATAATGAATCCGGTCATGAAAACGGAAATGCAAATCCAAATGAATTCGCACTGGATATGGCATATAGCAGAAAATTATCTGATAATTGGTCGGGAGCTGTTGCTCTCCGTTACATTTTATCTGATATTTACAACGGTACAGGAGAAGATCTCAATGCTGGTAATTCATTTGCAGCAGATGTTGCTTTCCTTTACACTAAAAAGATTTATAAAAACAGGAAGAATTCTGTTATCTCATCAGGTATTAACATTTCAAATATTGGTTCAAAAATATCTTATGACAATGGTAGTTTTAAAGATTTTATTCCAACTAATCTCAGAGTTGGTGCTTCTTATACTTCAGAATTAGATAAATTCAATAAACTTTCATTTTCCGTTGACCTCAATAAACTTCTTGTACCTTCTCCAGTAATTGATACTACAACCGGAGTCCCAATTCTTTCTCATCTCGGGAACCAGGATGTCGGACCCATTGAAGGTATTTTTATTTCATTTGCTGATGCTCCGAATGGTTTCAAGGAAGAAATAAGGGAAGTAACTGTTTCATTAGGTGCAGAATATTGGTATAGTAATCAATTTGCAGTTCGTCTTGGATACTTTCATGAATCAGGAACTGATAGTCAGGCAAAGGAAGATCAATGGAAAAATAAAGGCTCACGCCAATTTTTAACTGTTGGAGCAGGACTAAAAATGAATGTATTTTCTTTAGATTTCTCTTATATATACTCCTTGAAAAAGACAAGTCCTCTTGATAATACTTTGAGATTCACTCTTGGATTTGACCTTGATGATTTTCGTAAACAGGGTAAAAAGAAGTCAAAATAATGACAAACCTAAGAATTGGTAATGGTTATGATGTTCATGCTCTGAAAGCCGGAGAATCTCTCTGGCTAGGTGGTATCAAGATTGAACACGATAAAGGTACTGTTGCCCATTCTGACGGAGATGTTTTAATACATGCGATTTGCGATGCTTTATTAGGAGCTTTATCTTTTGGGGATATAGGTCATCATTTCCCTGACACTGATAATAATTATAAAAATATTGACAGTAAGATTCTTCTTAAGAAGTGTTATGATCTAATTACCTCAAAAGGTTACTGCATTGTCAATATTGACTCTGTTATTTGTGCTCAAAGGCCTAAACTAAAGGATCATATACCTTTAATGAAAAATTGTCTGGCAGAAGTACTTGTTATTAATGCAGACTGTATTTCAATAAAAGCAACAACAACTGAAAAGCTGGGTTTTGTAGGAAGGGAAGAAGGAATATCTTCTTATGCCGTTGTATTAATTGAAAAAAATATTCAATCCTGATATTCCAAAAAGGCAGATATAGGGTAATGGTCAGAAAAGTTTACGTTTAGCTTCTTGTAATTATATGACTTGAAAAAGTCTGAATGAAAAATATAATCAATCCTGTATGATGGAAGCTTCCCATTGTAAGTTACTGAAACTCCTCTGCCTGAACCAACAAAAGAATCATTAAGATCTGATGTCATTTCTCCATAACAATAGGATATTGGAGTATCATTAAAATCACCACAAACAATTATTGGATAACGACATTTAGAAATATGCTCTGTAAGTTTTTTTATCTGAACAGACCGCTGGATATATCCATTCTTTAATTTGGTTCCAATACTAAGCATCTCCTTCAACTTCTTCTTCTCAAATCCTAAAGTGTCAATAACTGAATATTTTCTTACATCAATGCCATACGACTGTAAATGACAATTATATACTCTGATCGTGTCTTTTGTCGTTTTAATGTCGCAATAAATAACAAGATTCGCTGATTCTTTAAATCTAAGCTCTCCCATATTAATGATAGGGTATTTGCTAAAAGTAACCGGACCTCCCCATTCACTCTGATGAGCTAACTGACAATGCCTTATGCCCGGAAAATAACTTTTCAGCTTTACTGGATTCAATGCTCCCTGCTTTTGCAATTTTGTTTCCTGTAGACAAATTATATCAGCTTTTTGTGATGAAATAAAATCTAATATGCCTTTATTGTTTTTCCCTTTATCCAAATAGGAATTAAAATATGATACATTATAGCTTAAAACTTTCAGCCCATCATCTAATTTGGTTTTCCTTCCGCTCAACTGAAAGAAACTGTTTAAAGTATTATATCCTACTAATATGCATGATAAAGAAATCAATGCAAATTGCCAATGAAATATTATCCAAAAAATAATGAAAGCTATATTTAAAATTATCAGAAAAGGATATATTAATCCGAGAAGGGAAGGAATCCAGATAGTGGCTGGATTCACCCATGATACCAGATATGTAAATAACAATAAAACAGATAATATGATATTTACAAAAAGAAATATATTACGGATTAATTTCCTCATTTTAATAATGCTCTTAATTTCAACCTCATACACCAATACTCCCTCTTCATAAAGCGTTTATTACTGTTACTAAAAATCCATTCAAATATAATAACATACTCAACAATCTAAAAGTTGAAATAATCATAATGTAATAACTTTTATTAATACTTTAATAACTGACAGCTTTATTTTCTTATCTTTTAATTACTTATTAATCATTCTTGAAAAAAAATGCGAAATTTGCTGAAATTTATATAATACAATGAGAAGCAATAAAGTAAACGGACGTAAAGAGAACAGGCAATCGCCTTTGAAATCAAGAAAAGAGAATATTGATAAATCTAAAAAAATTGAAAAGAAAGTTTTCAAAAAAGACACAACTGAAAAGAGAACTTTCAAAAAAGATCTCATTGAAAAACCCGTAATTAAAAAGGGATTCAAACCCGATGAAAAAATCCGTTTAAACAGATTCCTGGCAAATTCAGGAGTATGCTCCCGAAGAGAAGCTGACACATTTATATCTTCAGGGTGCGTATCTGTCAATGGAAAGATTATTTCAGAATTAGGCACAAAAGTATCTCTCTACGATGATGTAAGGTTTAATGGCCAACAATTAAATCCTGAAAGAAAAGTTTACCTTTTGCTTAACAAACCTAAAGGATTTGTCACAACTACCGATGATCCTCAGGAAAGAAAAACTGTAATGGATCTTGTCGATAAAGCGTGTACTGAAAGAATATATCCCGTTGGAAGATTAGATAAAGAAACTACCGGATTATTACTATTTACTAATGATGGCGATTTAGCAAAAAAACTTATGCACCCAAGTTTCAGCAGGAAAAAAATATACCATGCCTATCTGGATAAGCCTCTTACTAAAAGTCATCTTTTAGAAATCGCCAAAGGCGTTGAACTTGAAGATGGATTTATTGCAGCTGATTCAATTAATTATCCAAACGAAGAAGATAAAAGAGAAGTTGGAATTGAAATTCATTCAGGAAAAAACAGAATCGTTAGAAGAATTTTTAGTCATTTTGGATATGAAGTTGAAAAACTAGACAGAGTATATTATGCCGGTCTTACTAAAAAGAACCTTCCACGAGGAAAATGGCGTTTCCTTAATCAATCAGAAATAAATCAGTTAAAAATGCACCCCAAAATGTAATTTAACGTCACTTTTAAAGACATATATTTCTGAAAAGTGAAAGATGCATTTTTAAATATCGTAACCAGCAATCAGGGGATAATCCATAAAGTTTGCGGAGTTTATTGTGACAACACTGAAGATCGGGAAGATCTTTTCCAGGAAATAGTCACTCAGCTTTGGCGTTCATACCCATCATTCAGAAATGAATCTAAGGTTTCGACATGGATGTATCGCGTATCATTAAACACTGCAATTACTCATTTTAAAAAAAATAAACGCCGACCTGATAACAAAAAGATCGATAAAAACTTTCTCCAGATTGCTGACGATCATTACGATGAAACTTTCGATGAACAGGTTAAGGTTCTGCATAAAGCTATTGAGAAGTTAACCGGGATTGAAAAGTCAATTGTCCTTTTGTATCTCGAAGATAGAAAGTACGAAGAAATAGCTGATATCATTGGGATTACTCAAAATTATGTGCGTGTAAAAATGAACCGCATTAAATTGAAACTTAAAAAACTCATGGAGGAAGAATAATGGAACTAGATGATTTGAAGTCTGCATGGAATAAAATATCTTCTGATAATGAAAAGAAGCTGCAAGTAAACGAAACTGATATTCAAAAATTAATCGGTAAAAGAACTTTGGATATTTCTGAAAAAATAGGTAGAAATATTCGTATCGGCATGTTTATTATTCTTGCCTGGGTTGTTTTAGGATTCACAATAGAGTTGATTCTCACTCCATTACTTGACAATTACCTTGATAAGCCTTACCTGACAGATAAATTCCTGTTTTGGACATATATTATTGAAGTCTTCACTTACTTATTAATATTTGCTGCTCTTATAATTTTATGGATAAGATACAACAAGAATGTAAAATCTAAATTTGAAACTTACGATCTGAAAAACAGAATAATACAATTAATAAAGATATTGGACACATATAAAATAATGTTTTATATCGTTCTCATTATCATTATCATTTATGTAATCGCTTCTTTCAGCTCAGGATTCTTTATGGAATATAATTATCAGGTTGAACAAACCGGAATTGATTTTCGAAAACTAAACTCAATTGGTTGGATAATTATAATCTTTGGCTTTCTTTTTACCTTAGGTATATTTATTGCCGTTTATTACTTTTTATTTAATCTTTTCTTTAAACGCCTGTATGGCAGATATCTAGACCAATTAAAATCAACATTGAAAGAATTGGAAGATACGCAAAATCACTTTTGATTTTTTCAGTTTATCCTATTTACTTTTGTTTTAAGGAAATTTATAATTTATTTTGCCAAAGTTTTCACACAATGGGGTGCCTAATTAACGGCTGAGATCATACCCTCTGAACCTGCTCCGGTTAGTACCGGCGAAGGGAAGGTGTATCAGGATATATTCCTGCCTCATTGGTTAATTGTTTAACCATAAAAAATTCAAAATGAGATTAACTTTTACTTTTTTATTAGTACTGGTTTTTGCCAATATTTCTTTGGCTCAATTTAAAATCAG
>CAYXJA010000033.1:0-6648 GCA_964465425.1 uncultured Prolixibacteraceae bacterium
TATTTTTCATTATATTTTTGAATCATCAAACAATTTAAAACTAAACATCATGTTATACTTAGTAATCGCAGTCGGAATATTTTTTACAGCAGTTGGTTTAGCATTTATATCTGAATCAAAGAAAACCAGAGCGTAATTATTCTCTTTTATATATAAAGAAATATTGTTGATTTAATGTTTACAATATTTCAACATCATGCCTCTTTGAGGCTTTTTTTATGTCCGGTAGCGATCTGATTTTATTCTTACTTACATAGCTATTTATACAAATCCGAATCCGGTATGAAGTAAAAAAAACCAGATTCAGTATTGAGCTGAACCTGGTTTTATAATTTAATATTTCTAAGATTGAATATCTATCTAGATAATAAGCTTGAAAAAAGGTTTTATTGTTTTTCAATATTAGCCTGAGCAGCAGCAAGTCGTGCAATAGGAACCCTGAAAGGTGAACAGCTTACGTAGTTCATGCCAACAGAATCGCAGAATTTAACTGATGAAGGTTCGCCCCCATGTTCTCCGCAAATACCAACCTTAAGATTTGGTTTAACGCTTCTGCCTTTATCAACACCCATTCTAACGAGCTTGCCAACGCCTTCCTGATCAAGAACCTGGAATGGATCATGTTTAAGAATTCCCTTATCGATGTATATAGGAAGGAATTTGCCTGCATCGTCACGAGAATACCCAAATGTCATCTGGGTAAGGTCGTTTGTTCCAAATGAGAAGAATTCAGCAGCAGTAGCTACCTCATCAGCTGTGACAGCCGCACGGGGAACTTCAATCATTGTTCCAACCAAGTAGTCAATTCTCATGCCTTTTTCTTCAAATACTTTTTCAGCAGTTGAGTTAATAAGGTCTGTCTGCATTTGAAGCTCTTTAACTGTACCGATCAAAGGAACCATTATTTCAGGGCGTGCGTCAATACCTTTGGCTTTAAGGTTCAATGCAGCTTCAATGATTGCTCTGGCTTGCATAACAGTTATTTCTGGATATGTATTTCCAAGGCGGCAACCTCTGTGACCGAGCATAGGGTTGAATTCTTCAAGTTCATCTACCTTTGCTTTTACAGCTTCAAGAGAAATTCCCATTTCTTTTGCAAGCTCTTTTTGAGTAGCAAGCTGGTGAGGAACAAATTCATGAAGAGGTGGGTCAAGAAGGCGGATTGTAACTCCAAAACCTGCCATTGCTTCAAGGATACCTTCAAAGTCAGAACGTTGATAAGGCAGTAATTTAGCCAATGCCTTCTCGCGTCCTTCAGTTGTTGAAGCAAGTATCATTTCACGCATAGCTTTGATGCGTTCGCCTTCAAAGAACATGTGCTCTGTACGGCAAAGTCCAATACCTTTAGCTCCGAAAGCTCTTGCTCTTTTGGCATCGTCCGGAGTGTCTGCATTAGTGCGAACATCCATACGTGTATATTTTTCTGCAAGTTCCATTAATTTTCCAAAATCGCCGCTCATACTTGGAGCTTCTGTAGGAACCTTATCGTCGTAAACCTGTCCGGTTGAACCGTTCAATGAAATCCAGTCACCTTCATTGTAAGTTTTACCGCTCATCGTGATTGTACGGTTTTTATAATCAATAAGAACACCACCAGCACCTGAAACACAGCATTTACCCATACCTCTTGCAACAACAGCAGCATGAGAAGTCATACCACCACGGGCAGTTAGAATTCCTTTTGCAATATGCATACCCTCAAGGTCTTCAGGAGAAGTTTCAATTCTTACAAGAATGCTTGTTTCATATTTGTCTGCTTCGTCGGCAAAGAAGACGATTCGGCCTGTTGCAGCTCCCGGAGAAGCAGGTAAACCTTTAGCCATTACCTTAACAGTTTTCAAAGCATTTTTATCAAATACCAGGTGGAGAAGTTCATCAAGTTTATTTGGATCTACACGTTTAATAGCAGTCTTTTCATCTATCATACCTTCAGCAAGCATATCCATTGCTATCTTAACCATTGCAGCTCCTGTTCTCTTGCCATTACGGGTTTGAAGCATCCATAGTTTGCCTTCCTGAATAGTAAATTCGATATCCTGCATGTCTTTGTAGTGATTTTGCAGTTTGAGCTGAGTGTCATGAAGTTGACGATATAATTCAGGCATTGATTCTTCGAGAGAAGGATATTTATTAACTCTTTCTTCTTCAGAAACACCCTGTAATTCTGCCCATCTATGTGAACCTTCAAGTGTAATCTGTTGTGGGGTTCTGATACCGGCAACAACATCTTCGCCCTGAGCATTGATAAGATATTCTCCGTTGAAAATATTTTCACCTGTACCTGCATCGCGAGTAAAAGCTACTCCGGTTGCAGAAGAATTACCCATATTTCCGAAAACCATTGCCTGTACGTTAACGGCAGTTCCCCATTCAGCAGGAATATTTTCAAGTTTGCGATAAAGGATAGCTCTGTCATTCATCCAGCTGTTAAATACAGCGCCAATAGCACCCCATAATTGTTCCCATGGATCAGTAGGGAAGTCATGTCCGGTATTCTTTTTTACAGCTGCTTTAAAACGGGCTACAAGAGTTTTAAGATCGTCAGTAGTGAAATCCTGGTCGGAAGTAATACCTTTTTCTTCTTTCAGGTGTTCAATAATTTCTTCGAAAGGATCAATGTCTTCTTTGTTGACTGGTTTCAATCCAAGAACAACATCACCGTACATTTGTACGAAGCGGCGATATGAGTCCCATGCAAAACGAGGGTTGCCGGATTTTTGAGTTATGCCTTCAACCGCATCATCATTTAACCCAAGATTCAGGATTGTATCCATCATGCCAGGCATTGAAGCTCTTGCACCTGATCTTACAGAAACAAGACAAGGATTGGTTTTGTCACCAAATTTAGTGTTAGTTAATGATTCGATATGAGCTACAGCTTTCTTAACGTCTTCGTCAATAATACTGTAAGCAGTATCTTCCCCTTTTTCATTGTAGATTGTACATACTTCAGTAGTAATGGTAAATCCCGGAGGAACGGGAACTCCTATTAAGTTCATTTCAGCCAGGTTTGCACCCTTCCCACCCAGCAGGTTTTTCATGTCGGCCTTGCCTTCTGCATGACCATTACCAAAAGTATAAACGTACTTAGTTGCCATAATTAAATGATTGTTTATGTTTTACTTACTTATATTATTTTCTATCAGTTACAAATATGCGCTTTTAGGATGACTTTTTAAAATAAAATTTAAACAAATCGACATAGGATGGAATCATTTTTGCGCATTCATAAATAACATAATATGTTTATTTTTTTTTAAAAATTATAAATATTTTAGCTGGGTAAAAATCATAAAATATTGAAAAACAATATTATGACTTAAGAAAGATGTGAATAATGGGAGGCTAATCTTTTAACAATTTTTAACATTTCACTAAATATTTATGCCTTATATTTGTTATATAGGTTATTTAAAAAACAGCATTTTTCTTTTAATTGTTTTTTTTCATATTTTAGGTTAGATTAGTTTATAGGATGGTTACAGCCATCCTTTTTTTTTATTTTATCTGTCAATATTTCTGGATATTATTCAAGAAAGTGTTAATTTTTCATATTTGATTTGATTTTTAATGCCAATTATTCCGATTTAATCAACTGGGTTCAAGTTTGATGTCTTATTTGAAAAAAATGTATTATGAACTTAAATAATTTCACAATAAAAGGACGGGATACTGTCAATCAGGCTGCACATATTGCAGCTTCTCTTGGACAGCAGGCAATAGAAACAGGTCATCTTCTGAAAGCAGTTCAGGAAGAAGCGGATGATCTTTTAAAATTTTTATTTAATAAGTTAGGCGTAAACAGCACTGCGCTCAATGCTGCCCTGAACAAAATTATTGAATCTTATCCAAAAGTTAGTGGAGGGCAGCCATATATTTCAAATTCAGCGAACAATGTAATATCCTTGGCTGTGAAATATGCAACTGAAATGGGAGACCAATATGTTTCAGTCGAACATATAATAATGGGATTGCTTGATGCTGGTGATTCTGTTTCATCGTTAATGAAGGATGGTGGATTCAATAAAAAAGACCTCCGGGCAGCAATTGATGAATTGAGAAAGGGGACTAAAGTGAACAGTGAAAATGCAGAAGACCAGTATAATTCACTTGAAAGATATGCAATTAATTTGGTCGATCAGGCGAGAAAAGGGAAGCTTGATCCGGTTATTGGGAGGGATGAAGAAATTAGAAGGCTTTTACAGATACTTAACAGAAGGACAAAGAACAACCCAATTTTAATCGGGGAGCCAGGAACAGGGAAGACTGCAATTGCTGAAGGACTAGCACAAAGAATTTTCAAAGGTGATGTTCCCGAAAACCTAAAGTCAAAATTGATTTTCGCACTTGATATGGGGGCTTTGATTGCTGGAGCAAAATATAAAGGCGAATTTGAGGAAAGGTTGAAATCAGTTGTTAATGAGATAATTAAATCTGAAGGAGAAATTATTCTTTTCATTGATGAGATTCATACGTTGGTAGGAGCAGGTAAGAGTGACGGAGCAATGGATGCAGCAAATATTTTAAAACCGGCTCTTGCAAGGGGAGATCTTAGGGCAATAGGAGCAACTACACTTGATGAGTATCAAAAGTATTTTGAAAAGGATAAAGCCCTTGAACGTCGTTTTCAGCCTGTAATGGTTGATGAGCCAGATATGTTAAGTTCAATATCAATATTAAGAGGATTAAAGGAGCGTTATGAAAATCATCACAAGGTAAGGATAAAGGATGAAGCAATAATTGCATCCGTAGAGCTGTCGCACAGGTATATTACCGAACGTTTTCTGCCTGACAAGGCAATTGATCTCATGGATGAAGCGGCTTCGAAATTAAGACTTGAAATAGATTCTTTGCCAGAAGAGCTTGATGAAATAGAACGCAGAATTAAACAGCTGGAAATTGAACGTGAAGCAATTAAGAGAGAAAATGATCATTCAAAGTTAAAAACAATAGAAGAAGAGCTTGCCAATCTTCAGGCTGAACGTTCAAGATACAGAGCTGAGTGGGAAACAGAAAAGCAACTTATTGATGGAATCCAAAAAAACAAAAAGGAGATTGAAGAATATAAATTTCAAGCCGATCAGGCCGAAAGATCAGGTGATTATGGTCGGGTAGCAGAAATAAGATATGGTCTTATTAAAAATGCAGAGAATGAAATTAATAATCTACAGTTACAGCTTGAAGAAAAGTATAAGAAAAATTCTTTGATCAAACAGGAAGTAGATTCTGACGATATAGCTGAAGTCGTAAGCCGCTGGACGGGAATTCCGGTTTCAAAAATGATGGAGAGTGAACGTGAAAAGCTTTTAAATCTGGAACAGGAACTTCAGAAGAGAGTAGTAGGACAAGTTGAAGCCATCAGAGCTGTTGCTGATGCAGTTAGGAGGAGCAGGGCAGGATTGCAGGACGAGAAGAAGCCTATAGGTTCGTTTATTTTTCTTGGAACTACAGGGGTTGGAAAGACAGAACTTGCAAGAGCTCTGGCAGAATACCTTTTTGATGATGAAAACATGATGACCAGAATAGATATGAGTGAATATCAGGAAAAATTTTCTGTAACCCGACTTATTGGTTCTCCTCCGGGATATGTTGGTTATGATGAAGGAGGACAGCTTTCAGAGGCAGTAAGGCATAAACCATATTCAGTTGTTTTGTTTGATGAAATAGAAAAGGCTCATCCCGATGTATTTAATGTTCTGCTTCAGGTTCTTGATGACGGGCGTCTGACAGATAATAAGGGACGAGTAGTTAATTTTAAGAACACCATAATAATAATGACTTCGAATATTGGTTCCCAGATAATTCAGCAAGTAATGGAAGGAATTAATGAAAGCAATCGTTATCAGAAGTATGAACAAGCAAGAAAACTGGCATTTGATATACTGAAAAAGACTATTAAGCCTGAGTTTCTGAACAGGGTTGATGATACAATAATGTTTCTTCCGTTGGGAAGAAATGAAGTAAGAAAGATTGTACAGCTTCAGTTTGAAAGGATAATAGAAAGATTGAAATATCAGGGATTTGATTTAGAAATAACTGAAGAAGGAATAGATTGGCTGGCTTCTGTAGGATTTGACCCTCAGTATGGGGCAAGGCCGATAAAGAGGGCACTTCAACAATATATACTTAATGATCTTTCAAAAATGTTATTATCGGGAAAGGTGGAAAAAGGAAAGACAATAAAGGTAACAGTTGAAAATGAAGAGTTAAAGTTTAATAACTAAAAAAAAGCGGGTATAGCCCGCTTTTTTTATCTTAGTTTATTTAATTCTTCATTCAATTCAATTATTGCTGCATTGCATTGTTCCTCAAACATTTTGACGTAATCGGGATACGTTTCAATTTCAGAATTAGCTTCGGTTAAAAGCTGCAATTTTTTCAGGTTTTTACCTAGCTCTTCCATTCCGACTATTAAAACTGACGATTTAGCTTTGTGAGCTTCTTTGCCAAGATCTACATAGTTTTTGTCTTTGAGATGTTTATTCAGGTTTACCTTAAATTCTTCAACCTGTTCCAGAAACATTTCTATCATTTCTCTCACGATGCTGCTCTCTCCTCCGGTAATCTCATTTAAATAAGATAAATCAGTGTATGCCATCTTTTAAAGTTTTATCAATAAAATACAATTATACAAAATTTGAAAATAAC
>CAYXJA010000033.1:6748-12465 GCA_964465425.1 uncultured Prolixibacteraceae bacterium
GGTGTTGGAGTTTTTGATGTGTCCCACATGGGAGAAATATGGATAAAAGGTCAGAATGCACTTGATTTTGTTCAGTATGTAACATCAAATGATGCATCTAAACTGGTGCCGGGACAAGCTCAGTATTCGTGCTTTCCAAATGGTAAGGGAGGAATTGTTGATGATTTACTGGTCTATAACTATGAGCCGGATAAATATCTGCTTGTAGTAAATGCTTCAAACACAGAAAAAGATTACAATTGGCTAGTTGCAAATAATAAATTCAAAGTTGAAATCGAAAATGCATCTGATAATATCGCGCAACTCGCAATTCAAGGGCCAATGGCTACTGCAGTAATGCAAAAACTTACTGATATAGATTTGAAATCAATTACTTATTATCAATTTAAGACAGGAAAATTTGCAGGAGTTGACAATGTAATTATATCTGCAACGGGATATACAGGAGCAGGAGGCTTTGAGATTTATTTCTATAACGAATATGCCTCACAAATATGGAATGCTATATTCGAAGCCGGCAAGGAATATGATATTAAACCAATTGGATTAGGCGCACGCGATACTCTTCGTCTGGAAATGGGATTTTGTTTATATGGAAACGATATTGACGATTTAACATCACCTTTGGAAGCAGGTTTGGGTTGGATTACCAAATTTACTCAGGGGAAAGATTTCATTGATAAGGACTTCCTTGTTAATCAAAAGGAAATGGGAATTAAAAAGCGTCTTAGAGGTTTTAAAATGATTGATAAGGGAATTCCACGTCATGAATATGAAATTACTGATGCTGATGGAAAAGTAATTGGAAACGTAACATCGGGATCCATTTCACCCAAACTGGGAATTGGAATTGGGTTAGGATATATAAAATATGAAAATTCAGAAATAGGAAATGAAATTTTCATTAGTATAAGAGGAAAACTATTGAAAGCAGAAATTGTTAAGTTGCCCTTTATTTAGGATTTAAGGGATATCAGCTTTTTCAATAAATTTTAGTTTAAACTGAACGAGGCCATTTTTAAATGTGCCTCCCATTACTATTTCATAATTTTTTCCCGGATGGAAGATGAATGTTTCAGTATGTACCAGACCATCAATAATTCTGTTTCCAAGCAAAACATATTCAAATTTGTGTTTCCCGGCTTTTATTTTGATGTTTAGTTCTCCATTCTTTTTATTGAAATATTTAAAGTCGAATGGCTTTGAATAATCGCAAACACCATAAATGTCACCTATTTCATTAGTGACCATATCATCGATTCTGGTAATAAAAGGATGAGTGGAACTATTATTTTCAGGAATGTATGTAACAGTGATAATTGAATCCTGAGAAATTGGAATAGCAGGTATATCTTCAATTTTACAGTTGGTTTTTACTGCTTTGTTTTTTCTTTTACCTTCAACTTCGATATTGAAGTCATTTCGAATCAACCGGTAAACAGTACCGGCTTTCATGTCCAAAGAAATTTTTTTAGCAATTATATTATTAGAACTGCTGTTTAAGCCTTTGTCATTTAATACAACTTCAAAAGTGTGCTTTCCAGCATTTAGTTCAATTTCAAAACCACCTTTAGTATTTACTTTGTTAAAACCAAACTCGTATAATTCAGGTGAATATTCTTTCCTTAGTTCATTGTCGACTTTGTAAAGACAGGTATTCGGAGCTGGACCATTATCTCCTTCATAGAGAAAATATGTATTGCCGGGTTTGGTGTTTTTACCGTATAAATTTGACGAAATGATAAAGCTTAAGGCAAGAGTGATTAACAATAATTTTATATTAATAGTTTTCATCTTATGCTATTTTTGTATGGCAAAAGTAATTAAAAGAATTTAATGAGGTAAGCTTAATGAACAGAGAGACAAAATTTTATTTGTTATTTATTTATATGCTACAGTTATATTTTAAAATAATTTTCTATTTAATATCAATAATTTATAAATTCATGTTTTGAAAATTAATCAATTTTGTTCTAAAAATATTGATTTTCTTCATTCATAAATTATATCTTTATCCCGATATTTATTAGATAATGATTAACATTATGACAGAAGAATGGCATAGATACAATACCGGGTGGTACACTACATACCACTATTCATGCCGATCTCGTTCCTAACGATACTTTCTTTTATACCGGTTATATTTATCCGGAAATCTTTTTTTATCGAATATTAAAACCATCAAATAATTATAAAAATGAAAAAACACAACTTTTCTGCAGGACCATCGGTTTTACCTGAATTTACAAAGGAAGAAACAGCTAAGGCTGTAATGAATTTTGCTGGTACAGGGTTATCTGTTATGGAAGTTTCACATCGTGGAGCTGAATTTCAGGCTGTAGTTGATGAAACAATTGCTCTTGTCAAAGAAATACTTAATGTTCCTGATGGATATTCAGTATTACTTCTACAGGGTGGTGCAAGTCTTCAGTTTTATATGGCGCCACTTAATCTTCTTGTTAAAAAAGCAGCATATCTTAATACAGGAGTATGGGCAAGTAAGGCATTGAAAGAAGCTAAGCTTGTAGGCGAAGTAATAGAAGTTGCTTCTTCTAAAGATAAAAATTTTAATTATATACCAAAGAACTTTACAGTTCCAACAGATGTTGATTTTTTACATGTAACAACAAATAATACAATCTATGGAACTGAGCTTGAAGGCGATTTGGATGTACCTGTACCAATGGTTGCGGATATGTCATCTGATATTTTCAGTCGCCCTATAGACATAAGCAAATACGATCTTATATATGCGGGTGCTCAGAAAAACCTTGCTCCTGCGGGTTTGACTTTAGTAATAGTTAAAGATGAAGTGTTAGGAAAAACAGGAAGAGTAATACCAACGATGCTTGATTATAAAGTACACATTGATAATGGTACAATGTTTAATACCCCTCCTTGTATTGCAATTTATGCAGCTTTACAAACTTTAAAATGGTTGAAGCAATTAGGTGGAGTATCTGTTATGCAGAAAATGAACATTGAAAAAGCTAAGTTGCTTTATGATGAAATCGACAGAAATAAAATGTTTAAGTCAGTAGTTCCGGATCCGAAAGATCGTTCAATAATGAATATTTGTTTTGTACTTGAAGAACAATATGCAGAACTTGAAAAGGAATTTATGTCAATTACTAAAGACAAAGGGATTGATGGAATTAAAGGACATCGATCAGTTGGTGGATTCAGGGCTTCGTGCTACAATGCACTTCCTAAAGAGAGTGTTGAGGCTCTTATTGAAGCAATGAAAGAATTTGAATCTAAGCATTAAAAATATTGAAAATGCAGAATAAACATTCTGCATTTTCTTTTTTATACTTTTCCAAAATCTAAATTATTTACAATGGCAGTAATAAAACCATTCAAGGGGCTAAGGCCTTTAAAAGACCTTGTTTCTAAAGTTGCATCGCGTCCTTATGATGTATTAAATTCAGATGAAGCGAGGGCAGAAGCAGGAGCAAATATATATTCACTATTAAGAATAATTAAACCTGAAATTGAATTTCCGGTTGGAACTGATGAGCATGATCAGCAGGTGTATGATAAAGCAGTAGAAAACTTTAAATTATTTCAGAAAAAAGGGTGGCTTGTTCAGGATGAGAATGAATGTCTATACATATACGCTCAAACAATGAACGGCCGTACTCAATATGGACTCGTAGCTTGTGCTTCTGTTGATGATTATTTGAATAATGTTATCAAAAAGCATGAACTTACCCGTAAGGATAAAGAAGAAGACAGAATGAAACATGTCCGTAATACCAACGCAAACATAGAACCGGTGTTCTTTGCTTATCCTGCAGTTAAAGAGATTGACGAAATTGTAAAAAATATTTCCGGGAATAAAGATCCTGAATATAATTTTATTTCAGAAGATGGTTTTGGACATCATTTCTGGGTAATAGATGATGAAAAGACTATTAAGCGTTTGGTAGATCTTTTTGCAGAAATACCTTCAACATATGTTGCCGATGGTCATCACAGAACAGCTGCAGCTGCTCTTGTTGGTGCTGAAAAACGTAAACTGAATACTGATTACAAAGGTGATGAAGAGTTCAATTATTTCCTTGCAGTTCATTTTCCCGATAATCAACTTAGGATAATTGACTATAACAGAGTGGTTAAAGATATTAACGGATTTACATTAACTGAACTTATCGAAAAGCTGGAAGAAGATTTTATTGTTGAAAAAATGGGAAGCAGCATTTATAAGCCTGATCAACTTCATACTTTCAGTATGTATATTTCAGGTAACTGGTATAAACTTGTTGCTAAAGAAGGACGCTACAATGATAATGATCCGATAGGTGTACTTGATGTTACTGTGCTTTCAAATCTTGTTCTTGATAAGATTCTTGGAATAAAAGATTTAAGAACAGACAAGAGAATTGATTTTGTTGGTGGTATCAGAGGGCTTAGTGAACTTTCAAAGAGAGTTGACAATGGCGAAATGGCAGTAGCTTTTGCATTGTACCCCGTTTCAATGAAACAGCTAATTGATATAGCAGACTCCGGTAATATAATGCCACCAAAAACAACATGGTTTGAGCCTAAATTGCGATCAGGACTGGTTATTCATAAACTTGATTAAATACAATAAAAAAACCCGGAGTTTAAAACCGGGTTTTTTTATTAATTATTACTGAGAAGTATTGCACAAGAAAGTTTTGCAATTTCTCTGCAATATTCAAAATTACAATTCTTTGCAAGATCATTTTCTGTATGGTAATATGCATCATCAGTATAGCTTATGAAAAACAATGCTTTATACCCCCAAATCCAAAAAGAATAGCTGTCACTGGCATCTGAGTAAGTGTTATCATTGATTGTTGAAAGTTCAGTGTACTTATTGGCAAGTTCATCAGCCTGCATGTATAGACCAATAGAATTATCGTAGTCAAGAATATTTACGGTCCACGTTGACTTATCAGTTGATGGCTCGTAAGCAATCATATCTTCATTCAGCATAAGTTTAATTGCTTCCCCTCTTTGAGATGCTTTCATGGCATAGTCGTTACTTCCGTATAAACCTATTTCTTCAGCAGCAAAAGCAATAAACTTTATAGTTGTGTTTGGATTATAATTATTGAGTTTCATTATTCTGGCTATTTCAATAACAGCAGAAACCCCACTGGCATTATCGTGAGCGCCGGGAGCCTTTTTATAAGGATCAGGTTCATAAGCAAACGAATCGTAATGAGCTCCAAGTATACAAATACTGTCCGGATTAACTTTTCCTTCGATCGAAGCAATTACATTATATTGCCAGGTTGAATATTCAGGGAGATAAAATGAATCCAGATATGAATTTTGATAGCCGATAGTTTTGAATTTATTTTGAATGTCGATTGCAATTTCTTTGCGGTTATCACTTAGAGCAAATCTTGTAACCTTATCCTGAAGCCAGATTACATATGATTCCAGACTGTCTGAATTGATATCATTAATGAATTCGGAAATAAAAACATCTTCAGGATCTTTATTTATATCAGGATCATCTTTCTCGCAAGAATAAACTAAAACGAGAAATGAAATAAACAGGAAATATGATTTCAAGGAAATAATATAGCCTTTCTTCAAAACAATAATTTTCATTTTTCTTTCAATTGAGTCAATATAAGTAATTAATTTTCAATTTTATCAATCCAAACTTTCATCTTCCCTACACCTCTGTTTGACCATGCATAATAAGGGATCATTGTAATTTCTTTTCCATT
>CAYXJA010000034.1:0-1268 GCA_964465425.1 uncultured Prolixibacteraceae bacterium
GTAAAGCTTGTTTTAATTGCAGGTCCATCTTCTTCAGGGAAGACAACATTTACAAAACGACTAGCAGTACAGCTTGCAGTTTGCGGAATAACATCAAAGATGATCTCTTTGGATAATTATTTCGTTGACAGGGAACATACACCACGGGATGAGCATGGTAATCTTGATTTTGAGACTTTAAATGCTATTGATATAGAATTCTTTAATGAGCAGTTAAACCAAATGCTTGATGGTAAAGAAGTAGAAATACCTAAATTCAGTTTTACAACAGGCAGCCGTTCCTTTGATGGTACTTTCTTAAAGCTTGAAGATAATCAGGTTTTGATTATAGAAGGAATACATGGTTTAAATCCTTATTTATTGCCGCATATTGATCTTTCACTTACCTATAAAATATTCATATCTGCATTGACATCTATATCTATCGATGATCATAATCCTATTTCACCAACTGACAACAGGCTGATAAGAAGAATGATCAGAGATAGTCAGTACAGGGGGATTACTGCTCTGGATACTATAAGACGATGGCCAAGTGTAAGAAGGGGAGAAGAGTACAACATCTTCCCGCATCAGGAAAATGCTGATATAATGTTTAATACAGCTACGCTATATGAACTTGGTGTTTTGAAAAAATATGCCGAGCCTCTATTGAAATCAGTACCTGAAAACCAACCTGAATTTGCTGAGTCATTAAGGGTGCTGAAATTATTAAGCTATTTTAAAGATATCGATGGTTCAGAAATTCCTCCTACTTCTCTTGTTAGAGAGTTTCTTGGAGGGAGTAGCTTTAGTTACTGATTTATCTTGGGGATAGTAAAATGAAAAATACTTCCTTTCTCATTTTTACTTTCCCCCCATATTTTTCCTTTATGGATTGAAATAAAATCACGGCAGATAATTAATCCTAAGCCTTTACCTATGTCGTTTATTATTCCAGATGTAACTGTCTTGTTTTCATCGGGATTAAAAAGATCATTTATTTGTTTCTGATCTATTCCGCATCCGTAATCTTCAACTGTAAACTGGAAGTAATCTGCCTTTTCATCAATAATGACATCAATTTTACTATCCTTGTCTGAAAACTTAATAGCATTGGATATAAGGTTCCGTAAAACTGTGCTTATCATATTGGGATCAAGGAATACTTTCTTCTTTGTTTTTATTTTATAATTGATGGCAATGTTTTTATTGGCAGCAATGTTTTTCATTAAGTCGACAAAAGTAAGGAGAAGCTCTTCAAAGCTTATTAATATTGGATTGAAAAT
>CAYXJA010000034.1:1368-5036 GCA_964465425.1 uncultured Prolixibacteraceae bacterium
TTTTCAGAATCAACAAGCTTGTCATGCTGACTTTTCTTTTCAGTAATATTTTCTTTAATAGCAACGAAATGAGTGATTTGATCATTATCATCTTTTATAGGAGAAATGGTTGACATTTCCCAGAAAAATTCCCCATTCTTTTTACGGTTATACAATTCACCTGACCATGTTTCTCCACTGAGAATTGTATCCCAAAGATTTTTATAAAATTCATCAGAATGGTAACCGCTTTTAAGTATTGAAGGTTTATTCCCAATAATTTCTTGTGATGAATACCCGGTAGTTATAGTGAAACTTTTATTTACATATTCTATTATTCCCTCTGGATTGGTTATTTCTATTGAATTTGCACTTTGATTAATAGCCAGAGAAAGTTTTTTTATCTCCTGCTGATTTTTCTTGAACTGGGTTATATCAGAAACCAGAGCAATTAATTTTTTCTCTTTATGCAATTCAATTACCTGTGCATAAACAAGACATGTAATTGTTTTTTTGTTCCTGAGCTTGAATGAGAATTCTTCTCCTGATATAATTTTATCCCGGAATATTGTTTCATAAAAATGGTTTTTCAAATCCATATTTATATTAACCAATTCCTTCAAATCAAGACCAATCGCTTCTGTTTTATTTAAACCTGTTATTTCAAATAGCTTAAAATTACCATCTTCTAAAACCCTTTTATCATAATCGGCAACCATTACGGGTAAAGGGATTAAATTGAAAAACAACCTGAATTTTTCTTCACTTTCTCTTAATGCAGACTCGATCTTTTTCCTTTCATTAATTTCGTTTGTAAGTTTTGTATTTACTTTTTCAAGATAAATTGACCTGTCTCTCTCTGCTTTAATTGCAGCTATTTTTTCAACTATTCCGATAGTTAAAAGAATTCCATATAAAGCGCCTGCATACATAATGATATGCAGTGTGAAAAAATTGAAGACAATGAAGTTAAATAAGACAAGAGTATAAACTATGAATGATATCAAAAATGTGCTAAAAGAAATCAAATAATAGTAAGATGTTTTGTGCTTCATTTTGAAAGAAAAAATTCCAAAAGAAAAACAAATTATAGTGCCTGTAAGAAGGATTACAGGAGCAATTTTTGATATGACGGAAAGAGGAATTAATTTGAATACTACTACAGCTATAAGGGCAATGCAGAAGAATATAAGATATTTAAAAGTGTTATATATCGATTTGAACTTTTTAAGATCAAGGTAGTTAATAGTGAAAATGAGGAAAATAATTGAACTAATACTAAAAATAATTTGACGCATCGCTGTTTTCATGTAAGGGCTAAGATTGGGAAAAATTTCAATTCCATAGCCAAACAGATAAAACGAATTGATAAGTAATGAAATCAGGAATAAACCAAGGAGTAAATAGTTAATTTCTCTTGTTATAATGAAAAAAATAAAATTCAAAATCATTACTGCTACTATCAGACCATATAAAAGGAAAACAAGTCTGTTCCTTGATTTATCTTTCTCCAGATAATCGTGGATTGTTGAAATTGCAGCAGGTACAATAATGAATGATTGTGTTTGGATCCTTATATAAATAGAATATGACTCACCTTTTTCGAGCTTTATGTTGTGATATATGCTGTAGTCATCCAGGAACTTGTTATTTATTTTGTTGTTTATTCCTGAATAACATACAGTATCAGTTTTATTATATTTATTCCTTACGTATATACTTACATCATTGAGTGTAGGATAGTCAATACTAAATATCCATTCTTCAATATTAGAAATGTTTTTTAAATTAAATTTGAACCAATAAACATTTTTACTTGTTCCGAAGTTTATTGTATTTGAGTTCTTTCTTTGTTTTATTTCATTGAACTTTAATCCGGAAATTTCTTCAATAGAAACATCTGCTGATTTTGATTCAAAATAATTGAAATACCTGAAAAGATCATCACTGTTTGTTGTTGCAGATAACTCAAGAGTATCATTGACAGATAAACATAAAAAAGGAATAAGAAATAGAAAGGTTAATAGTAATAATCTTCTCATTTAAATTGTATATAACTTAGATGCAAATTACAAAAAAGAGACAACAATGACTAATTCCAGAATATTAATAGTTGATGATGAACCCTTAAATCTTTTGTTATATTCCGAGATACTTAAATCCTCAGGGTTTTCAGTATTGCAGGCAGAAGATGGTATAGGTGCTGTTAAAATCGCAGAAGAAGATGTTCCCGATTTAATTCTGCTCGACTGGAATATGCCTAATCTTGACGGATTTGAAGCTTTGAAGATTATCAAGAGCAAAGAATCAACCAAAGAAATTCCTGTCATAATGATTACCGGCGTCATGACTTCTCCTGATAATTTACAAAGGGCAATGAATGAAGGAGCAAGCGATTTCATCCGGAAACCTTTTGACCGTATTGAATTGAATGCCAGGATACGTTCTTTATTATCTCTTTCAATGTCTATGAAAGAAATAAAAGATAAGTATCAGATAATTGAAAACAAGAATAAGTTTATTGAAACATTAATAGGAAGTGTTCCTCAACCTTTGGTTTATTATACAATTGATGGTATTATCTCAGGATACAACTCACATTTTTTAAATCTGTTTGGTTTAGAAGATCAGAACATTTCAGGCACCCTTATTTATCGTTATTTCAATGAGTCAGAAAGAAATTTGTATTTCAATACTGATATGGATATAATAAACAACAGAAGAGATGTTATTTATGAATGTATATTGGGTAAAGAGCAAAAAGATTACGTAGTTTCTAAATCATCGTATTCTGATGCTGCTGGAAATTTAAAAGGTATTCTTGTTGTGATGACTGAAATATCTGAATTGAAGAAAGCCCATAATGACTTGATGGAAAGTAAGAAAAGAGAATTGACTTCAAGTGCATTGCGTTTGATTCAGATAAGTGAAATGAACAACAATCTGATATCAGAACTTGAAAAAGTATACGAACATACTTCTCCTAAAGGCGCTGAGTTGTTGAAGAGCATTATCAGCCAGTTTAATATAAGCTCAGGAATAAATGTCTGGAAAGAATTTGAAGCACGTTTCGAAAATGTATTTGAATCCTTCTATAACGGTCTTAATAGCCGGAATCCTGACCTGACTCCCGGTGAAAAGAAGTTATGTGCCCTATTGAGATTAAACCTTTCTTCAAAGGATATTGCAGCATTGACTTTCCAGAATTCACAAAGCATTGATGTGGCCCGCTACAGGTTGAGAAAGAAATTAAACCTTAATCCTGAAGAGAACCTTGTTGACTTTCTCATGAAAATCTGATTCATTTTTTATTAAAAGCATTTATTTATACACTATTGTATAGATAATGTATAGATGCATGTTGTGATAATGTAAAGATAGATTTATAGGTTTTTGCATTGTTATATACTTACTTTGTGTGTATAAATTATTTCCATTGCAAATATGAGATCAAAAAAAATTTTACTTAATGATTCAGAAGTCAAAGAGATAGTTACAAGGAATCAGGAAGTAATTGAAGCAATGAAAGAGTTTAATAAAAAGATAGAAAAAGTAGGAACAAATAGAAAAGCGTATATAGATAAAAAGATTACCGGCGTGAATGATGAAAAGCTTAATACCTTGTAATTAAAGGTTATCACGTGCTTTTGGGGTTTATTTAAAAAAAGGGGAAAACAGGAAAGAGGATG
>CAYXJA010000034.1:5136-9829 GCA_964465425.1 uncultured Prolixibacteraceae bacterium
TCGTTATAAAAAATAAGAGGAAGAATTTATATATTAGGAATTAAATAAAAAAACAAAATTATGAGTTTCGAATTGCCAAAATTAAATTATGGGCTTGATGATTTAGAGCCTGTTATAAGCAGACGTACGCTGGAGTTTCATTATGGGAAACATCATCAGGCATACGTGAATAATCTGAATAATCTGATTGCCGGAACTGAATTTGAAAATTCAACCCTTGAAGAGATTGTTATGAAATCGTCAGGTGGTATTTTCAATAATGGAGCTCAGGTCTGGAACCATACCTTCTATTTTGATCAGTTTTCAAAAGATGGATGTAAAGAGCCAAGAGGCAAGTTACTGGTAGCTATTGATGCTGCTTTTGGTTCATTTGAATCTTTTAAGGAACAGTTTGCAAAAGCCTCCGTTACATTGTTTGGATCTGGCTGGTCATGGCTGGTAATTAATAAAGAAGGAAAATTGGAAATTGTGCAAACACAAAATGCCGGTAATCCGATTACAGCTGGACTAAAACCAATAATGACATGTGATGTTTGGGAACATGCATATTATTTGGATAAGCAAAATTTACGTCCTTCTTATGTTGAAGATTTTTGGAAGATACTTGACTGGCAAATAATTTCTGACAGATATTTAGCATCAATTTAAAATCAAATAGTTATGACAAGTAAGGAAAAGGTACTGGAGGTATTAAAAAATGCCGGTAAGCCTTTAAAGGCGACAGAGATTGCAGAACTTAGTGCTTTGGATAAAAAGGAAGTTGATAAAGCGATGAAATCATTAAAGGAAGAAGGATTAATTATTTCACCAAAAGTTTGTTTCTGGCAACCAAAATAAAAAAGGGAGAAGATTCTCCCTTTTTTATTTTACTTTATTCTGATTTTGCTTTTACATCTCCGGTAATCCTAAATATTATCGTTGAATTATTAGGATCATTTGTAATTACTGTTATTGATTTATTTTGACGTCCTTTCTTCCCCCTGGAGTTGAATTTCACATTGATATCTGTTGTTTCACCCGGCTTAACCAAATTGCTGTGTTTTACTGCTGTACAACCGCAACTGGCTTTTACATTTCTTATAACAAGATCTGATTTACCGGTATTCTTAATTTTGTAAATGTTTTCAGCAACATCTCCTTCAACTAATACACCAAAATCATATACGTTGTTTTCTACAACTGCTACAGGAGCATTGGCTTTTTGCTCTTCAGTAAGCTTTGAAAAGTCTTCACTTATTGATAATGAAATTCCAACAGAGTATTCATTGTTGTTCTTATCATTGATATTCAAATATATTCTGTCAGATACATATCCGAATGCATTTCTTTGGCTTGCATCGTATTTAATGTACATCATGCCATATTCACCCGGTTTAACTGTTTCAGGATTGAATTTTACAATGATGTGAGATGGTGCCCTGTAAAGTCCAACTTTCATTGGTTTATCAGTGCTGTTAAAAAATTCTATAGAATCTGATTTAGTCTGATCGTTAAATACTGTTCCTAAAGAAATGTAATTTGATTTGAATCTTAATCCATCCATTACTCTAGGGAATTTCTCTTCCATTGTTAATTCCCTTGGTTCAACATTTCCCTTTATGGTAAGATTTGTAACACTGGGATCAGTATTAGAGTAAACATTGATACTTTTCATAAAAGCACCGGGTCTGTTTTGTGGATTATAAGCAACTTTAATAGTTGCTGATTTACCGGGGGCTATTGGTTCCTTATTCCATTCCGGGGTTGTGCAACCACATGAAGCTTTGACGTTGTTTACTATAAGAGGCTGATTACCTGTATTCTTAAAGTCAAAAACTGCTGTGGCAATTCCTTTATCTTCTTTGATATTGCCAAATTCATAATCAGTTTTCTTGAAAGTTATTTTTGGTTGAGCATTTGCAAATAAAACTGCTCCTAAAAACAAAATTAAAATCAATCGTTTCATATTTATAAAATTATTTGTTTCTAATAATTATCTATTTTTTACTTTTTTACAAAACTAGTAATTACAACGTTTATTGTAAACATTTTGTTTTTTTGGCTTTTATAATTCAGGCTTTATTTTTAAAACGAATAATTCTTCTTTTTATATCAACTTTCTTGCCAAAACATAAAAGTGATGTTTCTTTTAGTGAAATATGTCAGTATTTCTATTTAATCACCAAATGATACCCCCATATTCCGGCACATTTTTATTAACGGATATTGCGGAGATACAAGGTTCAATTTATTTTCAACTTCAGTTAATGGTATTGTAGTAAGGTTATTTCCTTTTAATGCAACCATTACTCCGTAGTTTCCTTTAGCTATTGTTTCAACGGCATAGGAGCCATATCTGGTAGCAAGTATTCTGTCCATAGGTGAAGGACTTCCACCACGTTGTACATATCCAAGTCTTGTTTCTCTTGTTTCCACACCTGTAATGTCAGTTATGCATGAAGCAATATAACTTCCTGCGGTTTTATCGGGAGGAACTGCAATGCCTTCAGCAACAACGACAATTGAATATGATTTCTTTACAGCAAAACGATCTTCAACCTTTTTGCAAACGGATTCTATACTGTAATTAATTTCAGGAATAAGAATTATATCTCCTCCTCCAGCCATCCCTGCGTATAATGCAATCCAGCCTGCGCTGTGGCCCATAACTTCCATTACCATAACTCTCTGGTGAGAGTTGGCTGTTGTATGCAAACGGTCAATTGCTTCTGTGGCAATGCTAACAGCCGAGTCGAAGCCAAAGGTTATATCGGTGCCCCAGACATCATTATCAATAGTCTTTGGTATTCCAATAACATTCATCCCAAGTTCGTACATTCTGGAAGCTGTTTTCATCGTACCGTTGCCGCCAATGCAAACAATACAGTCAAGTCCTAGCTCGTTATATGTTTCCTTCATCAGTTCAGGCTTATTGATATCACCATTCTGCTGATTGCTTTTGAAAGGTTTCTCCCTTGAAGTGCCAAGTATTGTTCCACCTAAGGTCAGGATGCCTGAAACCTTAGACTCATCGAGCTTTATATATTCTTTTTTTATAAGACCTGTATATCCAAGTACAAAGCCATAAACTTCCATTCCATATTCAAGGATGGCAGTCTTGGCAACACCTCTGATTGCTGCGTTCAATCCCGGACAATCTCCTCCTGCTGTAAGAATACCTATTCTTTTCATTTCATTTAAGCTTTTTAAATATGCAGAACAAATTTAATGAATATGATTGCGATTATTGCTTATATATCAATCTATTTATTGATTACTCAGGAAAGTATCCCGACATATTTAGTATTTCCTGTGAGTTTTTTATTGCTAACAACTGGGGGAGGGTCATTTCAGGGTTTTTCCCCATGAACGACTGGACGATTCTCCAACCTAACCATACTCCTGCCTTTCCCGGTGATTCATTTGAAAAGGTATTTGTGAAAGGAGCTTCACCGGTATACTTTTGAAGTGTTAATCTTTCAACATCGTAAATTAGTTTTTTCTCAACCAGAAATGTCCACATTGTAGCTTCATTGTTTTTGCACCACTTAATTTGTTTAGCGGAATAGCCTATAATTATTGAATCAGGTGTTTCAGGAAGCATAGCTTTGCAGAAGTACATCGCTTTCCCCTGATAAATCATGTTTGAAAGAAGATTGTCAGTTAACTCGCTGTAGGGATAATTCGTTACAAACCAGGAATAGAATAGGTCAGCTGCAATCTTGTCAGGATGCATATTTACACTTTTGTATTGAGGGATACCTAAATAATCGTAAAAAGGACAATCAGTTCCAAGGTATTTGTCAAGACTGATGCCAATGATATCATCACTTGTAAAGATTGATTGATTGAACCCCGATAAGCATGTGTAAATATTTGGTATTTTGTTATTTGGGAAATAATATTTGTAATGTCGGAATCCCTTTTCAATGTTATTCTCAATTTTGCTGAAATCGCTGAATATAATTAATGAAGTATCAGCAACCCTGCTTATAACGGTATCGCTGATAAACAATTTTAAGTACCTTTCGTAGTCAGGGACATCAACAGATCCTATATTTAGAACATAGTTACTGTATATATTCATGAAATTGCTGTGTTCCTTTTTCAGAAAAGCAATATTATCATTCAATTTGACTGAATCGGGAGTGAATAATAGTTGTTCCGTTCTTGTAATTTCCAAATCAAGCTCTATGCCTGATATGTCTACGTTGTCTTTACTTTTTATGCAAGAATAAAACAAAAATAACAGCGTTATATAATACAGATACCTCATCATTTTTATTTTTAATTTTAAAACGAAAATAAAGTTAATGTATTCTGTGCAAAATTATAATTTATCAATTAAAGAGTACTTAAGCTTTATGTCCAAAAATCATCATATTTTTGTGATATATAAAAGTTAACAGATGCGAAAAACAAATTTGACGGGAAAGGTTTCTCTTTTGTTCTTTTTCCTTTTTGCAGTTTTGTTTTCTTATGGGCAAAACTTCAGATTAGGATTTCAGGCTAGTCCTCATATAACATGGATGAATTCTTCATCAAAGTCTGTAATATCAGATAAAAGCAGGGTTGGTATTAAATATGGAGTTGAAGCTGATATCTTTCTTGCAGGTCAGCCCCGATATTCATTTAACACAGGATTGTTTATTTCACACCACTCTTTCAGTACTAAATACAACTCTGACAAACCTTTTGTCATTGAGGGTAAGGT
>CAYXJA010000034.1:9929-12394 GCA_964465425.1 uncultured Prolixibacteraceae bacterium
ATCTGTGAAGATTTATGGGATGATCAGCCTACAAGCAACAGCTTTGCAAAAAGCAAGCTTTATATTACTTCTCCTTTGGATGAACTTGAAAAGCTGAATCCCGATATTGTTATCAATATAGCTGGTTCTCCTTTTTCATATAATCAGGAATCATTACGAAAGGATATATTAGTTGAGAATGCAAAAGAACATCATGTTCCTGTTGTTTATGTAAATCAGGTAGGCGCACAGGCTGAACTTATATTTGACGGAGGTTCAATGTTTGTAAACCATAAAGGAAGGGTTTTGCATGAACTTGCCTATTTTAAAGAAGATTACAGGTTGATTGACACAGAATCAAATGATATTGAATCTATTCAGCCTGAACAATCAACGATTGAAAAGATACATGACGCCCTTGTTCTTGGCATCAGGGATTACTTCCTAAAGATGAATTTTTCTAAAGCTGTTTTAGGTTTATCAGGAGGTATCGACTCGGCATTAGTTGCTGCTCTTGCAGTTGAAGCCCTTGGAAAGGAAAATGTTCATGGTTTGCTTATGCCATCAAAATATTCTTCAGGCCATAGTGTTGATGATGCAGTTGCTCTTGCAGGAAATCTTGGGATAAAATATGACTTGATCAATATTCAAACTGTTGTTGACAGTTTTGATAAGTCGCTTTATCCTTTATTTAAAAACCTTAATCCTGATGTTACTGAAGAAAATATTCAAGCCAGGGCTAGGGGTATTTTTCTGATGGCATTATCGAATAAGTTCAGGTATATCTTACTGAACACTTCAAACAAGAGTGAATGTGCAGTAGGTTATGGCACTCTTTACGGCGATATGAACGGAGGGCTTTCTGTTTTAGGGGATGTCTATAAAAGCGATTGCTATAAGCTGGCAGAATATATAAACCGGGAAAGAGAAGTTATACCAATAAACACGATCATTAAACCACCTTCTGCTGAATTAAGACCCGGACAAAAAGATTCGGACAGCTTACCTGAATATGATGTACTGGATAAAATTCTCTTTAGATATATTGAATTGAATCAATCAGCTGAAGATATTATCAGTGATGGATTTGATGAAGCAATAGTCAGAAAGGCTGTCCGCCTGGTAAATATTAATGAATATAAAAGATTTCAGGCGCCACCTATTTTGAGAGTTTCTTCAAAAGCGTTTGGCTTTGGAAGACGGATTCCTTTGGTGGCTAAGTTTGATATATAAATGCTTTAATTTGAAAGCTTAAAAAAGGTTGTTTTAAAACATCTATGTTATTAAAAAAAGATTAACTTTGATGCTTAACAACATAGATTTTTCTACAAATGCTTTCTACTGACTCAGATAATAACCATTTGCCGGATAATAAGAAATCAATTTATAAGTTTCTTACTCCTGAAGAAAAGGCTGAGCTTGAAGATCATATAACCAAGGTTGAAATTGCCAAGAATAGTTTTATTTTTAAAGAAGGCGATAAACCTACAGGATTTATCTCCCTTGAAGAAGGGAAAGTAAAGATTGTTAAAGAAGGGGTAGGGGGAAGAGAGCAAATTCTACGAATGGTAAAGCCCGGTGGTTTTGTTGGATACAGAGCTCTTATTGCAAATCAAAATCATAACGACACAGCTGTTACATTAGAAGACTCTGTGATTTATATTGTTGATACTGATTTCTTTTTTAGCCGGTTATTAAAAAACCACAATATTGCCCTTTTGCTGCTTACTAAACTTGCGAAGGAGCTTGGATTCTCAAACTCGAGAACTGTAACACTTACCCAGAAGCACATCAGGGGCCGTTTAGCTGAATCTATTATTCTTCTTAAAGATAAGTATGGTATAGAAAGTGATGGTTCAACCATTAAAGCTTATTTATCGAGAGAAGACCTGGCAAACCTTTCCAATATGACTACATCAAATGCAATTCGTACTCTTTCAAGCTTTGTAACTGAAAAGGTTATTGTTATTGATGGCAGAAAACTAAAAATTCTTGATTATTCAAAGCTTGAAAGGATTAGTAAACTTGGATAATATCAAACTGCTTTTTTTTAAATTGAATTTCTTACTTCTGATTATTTAAACGGAAGTAATCCTGATTTGTTACTTTTACTTAATAAACTCTACTGCTCCTAAGTCAGGCATTCCGTCATTTATCCTGCTGTTTCCAAAAAAGTCTTCCGGAAACATCGTACCAATATTAATACTCCCTTTATCAATAAAAGAGGATGTAGTATCAGGAAAGTAATTGTATACTGAGTCAAAATCAATTGATTGTTCAAATATAAGATCGGTATAATTTAGTTTGAACAGGAGGGAATCAGGGCTTCCTAATTTCATCATGCAATGATCTAAAGTACATGGCACTTTTGGATTAGAAAGGTCATATTTATCAACTTCAAATTCATTGTTGCGATCACCGTAAATGATTGAATTACCAAAGAAGATGCTTTCAAACTGTCCTAAATGAGTTTTAACTTCATCTAT
>CAYXJA010000035.1:0-6404 GCA_964465425.1 uncultured Prolixibacteraceae bacterium
TTATTCCATATTGAGAAGGATTAAAGATAACAGAATGATTACCTGTGTTATAAAATCCATTTAATAATGTAATTACTTTGATTCCTGACAAGTTATAAATATCAACTTTTACCTTTTGTGGTTTTAATAGTTCAAACTCAATTGTTGTAGATTGTGAAAAAGGATTAGGGTAATTTTGACTAAATGTATTACTTTCTTTCAAGGTAAACTGATTTGCTGTAACAATAAAAGGACTTTCCCAAATTGCAGACTGATCCGGTACAGAATAATTAGCTGAATAGTCGCTGGTGAAAAGTGTATAGTAATATCTATAATTTATTTCATTTGTTGAGTCGATACATGATTCTTCCTTTCCAAGGTAGATAAGTTCCCCATCTCCCCAATAGTCCGGATATCTGTCGTTACGCCTAAACAAACCTGCATTCCTGAAATCTTTAAATAATGGTGATTCTCCTGTTAGCTTTATATTGTCAATGTCTAAATGACCATTTGAAGGTAAGGTTGATAATACTATGAATTCAAGACTGTAAATATTTTCACCATCGAAGTATGGCTTAGAATTTGGATGTTTGGGATAAAATCTAAGGCTGTCAATATCTATAAATATTTGCTGCCAATTATTATCTGACATATTTAGTGTATCGGAACACCACCAATCGTCAGCTATTCCATTCCGGTTATTGTCCTGCCTGATTATTATTTGTAACAAACTGTTAGTACTATCACCTTTATATTCAAAAGACAAATAATCAGCTTTCCTGAAATCAGAAGGTATTGTAAATTTTCTTATTCCTGAATATTGCCCTCCTCCTTCAATGAATTGGTAATTAATTCTTAAAAATTGACTCGAACTTTCCTCATATATTAACTCAAGGGTGTCTTTAGAAACTGTTAATCCACTTGTTCCTCCAATAAAATCATCAGTTCCTTTTTCAAAGTCAGCAAGTGTAATTTCATATTTCATGATATCGTCAGGATTTTCCCAGTTGAAAAATATCTTATTCTCAAAATACTTGCCTTCAAGGTTAAGTGCCGATGGTGGTATTATAGAATCATCAATGATTGTAATCTTACCTGTTGAGAATACTGTGTCAGACTTATTAATTGAATCCGAAATAATTGCATAGATATAATACGAGCCGGGTGCAATTTTGTTTATATCCCATTCAAAATGATTATCAGGACTATTTTCACAAATAGAATCTGTAATTAAAGTTCCCTCGACAGTTTTTAAACTGTCTTTTGTATAATATAAACTGATTTTGGCATTATCATCAGGATCGGAATCAACCCACCTGATGTTATAACTTGTATTTGTTGAATCGTATATTCCGTTAGGTTCAGTAATATATATATGAGGTTTCAGATTGTCCCTTGCATCAAGCTTTAGTTTATAAAACACAACTCCTGACGAGTCTCTGGATTGAATTGAAACAACATTCCCATTATCGCTTATATCAAAGGTTGAATATCCTGCAGTATTTTTAAAAAACTGACTATAAGGGATATCTGCTATTGTATATTGATTCCGGCGCATAATATTTGCACAGCCTGCCCTGATATGGTTTATACCATTTTTATAAAGATGTTCAAAATTGTGTTCATGTCCACCGATAACAAGTATTCGTTTACCTTCGGATACATACTTCTCAAGCAAAGGAAGTATATATCTTTTATGATTGTACGACCATTGGGAATGCATACCTGTAGATAAGAGATTAACATGTGTTACAATAAATATCCATTTAGAATCAGAATTTTTTATTTCGTTTTCAAGCCAAATATATTGAAGTGAAGTATCATTAAAAGTCGGGCTAATTTGATCTTCAGTGAGGTTTAGGGTTATAATTTTTACATCCCCGTATACCATACTGTAATATGCTTCGGGATCATCATTATTTTGAGCATGGACAGGTAATGAGAAATAATCATAGTATTTTGTCGGTCCATGATTTGTATCATGATTCCCCATGCTGTTTATAAATGGACATTTGCTTAGCAAAGGTTCACCCGGGATAAAAAAACCACTGTCCCATGGTGCTATCTGGTCTCCTCTGGTAACACAATCGCCAATAAAGACCGTCATGTCAAGTGTGTCAAGTATTGCCCGTTTACTTATCATTTCCCAAAGTTTCCCGGAATTATCATGAGTGTCACTTATTGACATTAACCTGAAGTCAGTTCCTTTTAAAGGAGCTGTTTTTGTTTTATTTATTTCACTTGTTTTTTCTCCGTCACTTACCCTGTAGTAATATTCAGTAAAGGGTTCAAGCCCTTTTAGTGTAACTTCATGTATGTACCCTTCTCCTTCAATCAGCAGGCCTGCATTGCCAATAGCTATATAGCCCAATTCTTCTGTTTGACCATATTCTACTATGCTTGAATTTAGTGTTGTATCTGGTGTCTGCCATATAATTCTGACAGAATTTGTTGTGGGAGACATACTATAAGGCTTTTTTACAAGAATCAGCTGATTAGAAAGCATATCACTAATAGATGAACCCTCATCTCCGGTGTATACCCTTGTTGTATCCTGAGAAAAAGCAGACAAACATAAAGTGAGAAAAAGAGAAGAAATAATCAAAGGCTTTTTCATTAAGCGACTATCAATTAATTAATAGACAATTTAACAAAAAGTCTTTATAAGTCAAAGGAATAGTAGTAAAATGTAATAATGAAAAAATGCTGCCTGTAAATTAACAGACAGCATTAGATATTTAAAAATGTGAAAACCTTATTTTATTTTCCTACTTGTTTTTTTATTTGCCCTTTCCCGCAACCTTTGAAATTATAATGCTTCCTCCATCGGGGATAGCTTCAAACTGAATGTATTTAGCAGAATTGTTTTCAATTATTGCATTTTTTACTTCAATACCGTTTTGTTTTACTGAAGCATTCGACCAGCCTTTAGGCATAGTTCTTCTGACTGTTAATGGGAAATTGAAAATTTCATTGTCGAGATCATCTGTTATTTCGACAGTAAGACTTTTTGAGCCTGAAGATGTTTCTTTTACAATTGCACCATCTCTTTCTTTTATATATCTGGCTACATTACCAAAAGTGTTTACCCAGAATTTACTGTCATTTTGTTTTAAATATTCCAGGTTTGCTCTTAAGGTGTCGGATGAAACAGGGGAGTATCCTCCGTCGTTGTCTACACCATGCAACAGATATACAAGCCACCCTTCGGAAGCGAAAGCCTCATCAGCTTTTGTATTGAAATCAGTTGTTGTTTTAACAGCCCACATACTCCCGCAAATTACTGAACTTATATTCATGAAACTACCCGGAGTTTTGGGTTCAATTAATCCCTGACATCCTCTTGCTGCTATAAAATATTTACTGAAGATTGAGTCTTCACCTTTGATACAAAAGGGATATGCCATTGTAACTGATTTTTGAGAAGTAATATTGCTGTTTAATAATTCATTCGATATTCTTACTTCTTCATCTTGTTTTTCAGGTGTTAACTTACTGAAATCAGCATGTGTCTTAGAGTGATTTGCTACTTCATGCCCATTGTCTGCTGCACTTTTTAGTTTCTCCCAGATTTTCGAAGACCAGTTTGTTACAGGGAATAATGTCAGTTTATAACCAAATTCATCGAATAAGGGTATGGCCGTAGTAAACTGACCTGAACATCCATCGTCAAAAGTGTAACTGATAGCTGAACTTCTAAACCCCGACCATGTTGCAATCTGGTATTCTGAATCAACGTTCTGTGAATAACCAATATAACTGCATATGATTAAAACAATTGCCAAAAGCGTGTGTAATGATCTCATCCTGTTATTTTTTAAACATCATTTTTCAAACACAATTATAATCAGATTAAATGTTGTTTTCAAAATATAAACTGTTAAAATTAAAAAACAGGAGACAGTTTAATAGCTTTTTTTCTTCCTTAGAATCAAAAAATAGTCTTCTTAATCTGTCATCCTGTAATTAAAACCTATAGAAAAATCCACTCTAATAATAGTGACTGAAATATTTCCAATCGCACTTATTATATTTTTACCTATCTAAATAATTTAATACTTCAATTTTTAACATCAGGTCCTTAAAGTGAGTATAATCTGCCAGTCTCTATTTTCTGTCCAAAAAATAAAACAACTGGCAGAATTACCCGTATTTAATATTCATGGCTATTACATTTGTAAATCACATTTCTTCCCTTTATTGATTTGTAAATGCATTGTAATATTACAAACAGTGAGTTGAATTAGTTATAACATATATAACATCCGGAATAACATATGTAGCATGTTGAATTTTATACAGGCTTTTATAAAAAATGTACCGCTATAGGATACATTTAAGCTCTTATTTGCCTGTAATAGCCTTGATGAGTCCTGGGTAAGCTCTCATGCCGGTTTCTCTGTTAAAAAGGCCAAAAGCATGATTTCCGGTATATCCGTTATCCCAGTAAAACGGCACATGTCCATGATTAATGATTGACCGGGTTATATAATCAATGTAATATTCCCTGTAAATTTCGAAATCTTCAACATCTGTTCTTGAAATTGCTCCATATTCTCCTATTATGACAGGAATATTTTTATCTGTAAAGTTTGCTTTCATTTTCAGGAATTGATTGTCAGCATAAGATTCATCTCCCCAATTATCAGTTTTTGATGTATCCTTAGCTATCTTTCCCCATTGGGTGATATTGCTTTTTTCATTAAGTGCAAAATTATAGGGGTCATAATAGTGTACTTCCATCATTAATCTTTCTTTTACAATGTCTTCAGGTACTGTTGCAAAATTTACCGCATGATCTATATTAGTGTTAAATCCCTGAAATACCAGTATTCTGTTAACGTTTTTTCCTCCTGTTTGTCTGACTGTATTTACAAATGTCTGGTTGAAACTGTTTTGAACAGTGTAGTATTCTTCTGTTGGTGTGCCCCAATCTCCTTCTTTCATTACTTCATTGGTGCCTGCAAAAAGCAAATGGTAATCATAATCTTTAAAATGCGTGGCAATCTGTTTCCACATCTTCGAAAGTCTGTCGTTTACATATGCTTGTTTTTCATACGTAGGTTGCATCCAGCCTTCATCCCAATGGATGTTTAATACTGCATACATATCGTTTTTCAGCACATAATTAACGACCTCTTCTACTCTTTTCATCCAGCTTTCCTGAATTATAAAGCTATCCGGATTTGAAAACTTACTCCAGGCTACCGGTATCCTGACAGATTTAAAACCTGCTGCCTTTACTGAATCTATTAGTCTTTGTGTTGTTACAGGATTTCCCCATTTGGTTTCCCCTCCAATTGCTTCTAACGAATTCCCTAAATTCCATCCGATTCCCATATCCTTTACTAATTCAGCGGGTGTTAAAACGTTTTTCTCTCTTGAGCATGAGAAAAGACTTGCAAATACTAAAATCACTATTATTATCCTTACAGACATATACTTTTCTTTTTTCATTATTTTTTATAGTTTATAATGATCTCAAAATTAAAACTTAATAGAGTAGGGAAGGTGATTATTATGTATTCTCTTAATGCTCTTAATGTCTGATTTTACTTCTGCTTGTTCTTTTTGGAAAGAAACCATGACGGAGATTTACCAAATTGTTCCCTGAAGCATTTTGTAAAATATGCAGGAGATGCAAATCCTACTTTATAAGCAATCTCTGATATGTTTAATTGACCTTCTTCCATAAGCTTAATTGATTTTTTCAATCTTATTGTTCTTATGAATTCCGTAACCGATTGCCCGGTAAGTGCTTTAACTTTCCTCCAAACATGCCCGCGACTCATTAGCAGATAAGCTGATAAGTTTTCTACCGAAAGATCTTCTTTTGTAATATTGTCGTTGATATACTTTATTATTTTTTCAAGGAATTCCTGATCAAGATTATTATTGCTAATTTCTTTTGGCATTATATAAACTTCCTGACTAAACCTTTTGAAGATTGTATGCCTTGTTTCAATAAGATTTTTGATTGTTGCTTCAAGTAACTTCTGACTAAATGGTTTGGTTAAATATGCATCAGCTCCTGTTTCAGTTCCTTCAATCTTATCATCCGTTGTCGACATTGCTGTCAGTAATATTACTGGTATGTGACTTGTCAATACATTCTTCTTAATTTTCCTGCATAATTCGAAACCTGTCATGTTGGGCATCACAACATCACTTAATATTAAGTCGGGTATTTCATTGACAGCTATTTCAAGCCCTTCAGCCCCGTTGGAAGCTTTAAATACCTTGTATTTTTCAGATAATGTTTCGGAAAGGTAAGTGCGCAACTCAACATTGTCTTCAACTATCAATAAAGAAGATTTGTTATTTTCTTTTATTACTTCATTATAGTCAACAAACTCATCATCTTCTTTCTTATATTCGTTTAGAACATCTGTCGGGGAATCATTAATCTCTTCATTTTTGAAAAG
>CAYXJA010000035.1:6504-12106 GCA_964465425.1 uncultured Prolixibacteraceae bacterium
ATATGCCTTATTTCAGCTGTTTCATTGAAAGAAGCAGCCGTTTCCTTTATAATCTTCATGATGTCACCCGGCTGAACCATTAATGAAAGTTTTTTCTCATCTGCTTTAGAAAAATCCATCAACTCATTTACAAGCCGGTAAAGATTATTGGCATTTTTATTAATCGTCATAAGCTGATTTTTAATCTGACCACTCAGCTTGTTATTCGTCAGTATGTTTTCCAGCGGTGCAATTATTAAGGAAAGGGGAGTTCTTAATTCATGAGATATATTTGTGAAAAATTGCATCTTCATTTTATCAAGTTCCAAATCTCTGGATTGTTTTGTTTTTATTATCAACAACCTCAGTATTAAAGTCATCAGGAACATAACTAACAAGGCATAAGCCAGATAAGCCCATAATGTTTTCCACCATGGAGGTAGTATTGTTATTTCAAGAGTTTTAATATTGTTGTTCCATATTCCTTCGCTATTGGAATTTTTAACTTTAAAGGTGTAATTTCCGGGACGGATATATGTATATGAGGCAGTTCTGTTTGTACCAATATAATTCCACTCATCTTCCAGACCTTCAAGTATGTATGCATACTGATCTTTGCTTGTAGTGTAGTTAATTGATACAAAATCAATGGAGAAGGATGTTTGCTTATGGTTCAGAGTTATCTTTTCTGTTTCATCAATGCTTTCTTTTAATGGAGAGTCTTTTGCCCCCACCTCTACCGACTTGTTGAATATTTTCAAATCAGTAAGGTAAACCGGATTTATTATGTTTTTACCCTTATCTTTTTCAGGATTAAATAATATAAATCCATTGCTGCAACCAAAATAAAGCTCACCTGTTTTTGATAGATAGTTGGAATTGTTATAAAACCCAATACCGGTTAACCCGTCATTTTCATCAAAGTTTGTAAAAGACTTTTCTTTATAATTAAAAATTGACAGACTTTTATATGTGCTAATCCATAGATTGCCGGATTTATCTTCAATTATTCCTTTTATTGAATTGTTTGGAAGACCGTCCTTCATCTGAAATGTAGTAAACGAATTGTCTTTCTTTGAATACAGATTCAATCCCATATCTTCTGTACCTACCCAGATATTTTGATGCCGGTCTTCATAAATTGTACTTATTCGGTTACTGCTTATGCTTCCGGGTTGACTTGAACTGTAGTATGTCGTAGCTTTAAAATGGCCTTCACTGATTTCCTTTATCTTTAATAGTCCGTAAATTGTTGTTACCCATATTGTATTTTCAGAATCATTGAATATCTTGATTACAAATATTGGGGTATTTATATCCAGATTTTCATTTAGATGAGTAATTTGTCTGAAGTTATCATTAGATTTATCATACAAATAAATACCACTTCCCGATGTCCCTGCCCATAACCTGCCTTTTTTGTCATACAAGAGACTAACTACTTTATTGTTTCCTACATCCGGAACCCCTTCAATCTTATAATTTTTAAGAAACCTTTCATCTTTGGAAAATTTATCAATTCCACCCATCCAGCTTCCAACCCATAAATTGTCATTATCATCAATTGTAATACTGGTTACAGCATTATTTGATAATTTATTGATTTTTCCAATATCTATCGTCTTAAGATATTTTCTGGTTGTCGGATCAAATTTACATATTCCGCCTCCATCAGTTGCCAGCCAGACATACCCTTCTTTGTCAGGGATAAATGCTCTTACGTCATTGTCGCTAAGAGTATTTTTTTCATAAATGTTTCTTTTATAATGCTCAAATCTTTTGTATGAATTATTGAAGAAACAAACTCCTCTCTGATTTGCACCCAGCCATAAAATGCCTTCATAATCAAATAAAATACTATTAATAGTATTACTTAAAATGCTATTTGGATTTCCTTCTTCGTAATAGTAATAATTAGTTGTTCCCGTTCTGGAATTATACGAGTAAAGGCCATTATTGTCAGTTCCTGCCCAAATATTATCATTATCATCTCCGGTGAGACATATTATCATCTTATCAGAAGTCTGACCGTTTTTATCTTTAAATGGAATTCTGTCAACCCGGATATTGTTATCATTCAAATATATTCTGTTCAAACCATTTTGTGTTCCTACCCAAAATTCTGAACCGTCTTTTGTATAAAGAGAAATTATGTTGTTATTACTCAGACTGTTTATGTCGTCTGGCTTTTTTTGAATATTGGAAAAATTATTGCTTATTGTATCAAAGAGAATTACCCCTTCATATGTTCCAATCATTATCCCTTTTTTAAAAGGCATAATACTTGTGACATAATTTGAATTTAAAGAATTTATGCTACCGGGATTTTTAAAATAAAAAGTGGAAATTAGTGTTTTGAGATTTAACTTAATGATACCATTCCCAATTGTACCTATCCAGATGTTGCCATTATTGTCGTTATAGATTGAACTAATAGATATATTACCTAATATGTGAGGATTTTTTATATATTTTGTGTAGTTAGAAAAATTATCTTTCTCCCGGTTATAAAGACTTAAGCCATCAACTGTGCCAACCCATATGTTTTTATTTTTATCCTCAGTAATAACATTAATGGTGCTGTGACATAGACTTATTGAATCGTTGGGAATACTATTGTAAATACGGAAATCATAACCATCAAACCTGGCCAGCCCTTCCTGTGTGCCAAACCAAATATAGCCTTTATGATCTCTCAAGATACTCCTTACAAGTTGATGGGGAAGTCCTTGTTTAAGTGATTGAAATTCAATCTGATTAATATTTGCATATAGAAGATTAGTCGTTAATATAATGATAAATGATATTAATGCACTTATAATAAATGTATTATTCCTTGGATTAGCTCCTTTTTTTACCATTTTCATCTATATTGACTCCCTGTTTTATCAAATTCAAAATTAAAATAATTTTCTCATCTTTGGGTTTTTATATAGACACTTATGAACTCAAAAACATCTACTGTTTCAAAGGCTTTATCTTTTTTTGATCAGGGTTATGCTTGCTCCCAATCTGTTTTACTTGCTTTCGCTGATAATTATAACCTTGATTTAAAATCGGCAAAATTAGTTTCATCTACTTTTGGTGGAGGAATGGGAAGACTTAGAGAAAAATGCGGTGCTGTTACCGGAAGTTTTATGGTAATTGGCCTGGCAATGGGCAATGAATATCCGCAAGATATGGAAAGAAAACTTCACTCTTACAGGAAAGTCCGAGAACTGGATAAAAAAGTAAAGGAATTATACGGAACGGTCAATTGTGGGGAGATAATCAGAAAACATGCTTCGGAAGCTGATATTCAGGACAGAAAGCATCACAAAATCATCTGCCGGAAAGTTATTTCTGATACTGTTGGTATTTTATGGGATATGCTAAATGATTATGAAAATGAAATAACCTCTTAAATAATATTTTATTAGTATAAACTTTTCAGTTATTTTTTCGTTCATTATTCAGTGAAGTAGATAATTAACAATTTTAAAAATTCTAATATATGTATATTGAACAAATTAAAGGCAGGGAAATCCTCGACTCAAGAGGAAATCCAACTGTAGAAGTAGAAGTAACCCTTGAAAGCGGTATTAAAGGTATCGCAGCTGTTCCCTCCGGAGCTTCAACCGGTGAAAACGAAGCAATTGAACTAAGAGACGGAGACAAAAGCCGTTATCTGGGAAAAGGTGTTCTGAAAGCAGTTAACAACGTTAATACTGTCATCGCTCCTGAAATTGAAGGAATGTGCGCCCTCGATCAGGTTGCCATTGACAAGAAAATGATTGAACTTGATGGTACTAAAACAAAAAGCAAACTCGGTGCTAACGCTATCTTAGGCGTATCACTTGCAGTAGCCAAAGCAGCTGCCAATTATCTTGAGTTGCCTTTATACCGATACATCGGTGGGGTAAATGCAAAAACTCTTCCTGTTCCGATGATGAACATCATCAATGGTGGTTCACATTCTGATGCTCCAATTGCATTTCAGGAATTCATGATTCGCCCTGTTGGCGCTCCTTCTTTCAGCGAAGGACTGAGGATGGGTGCTGAAGTATTCCATAACCTTAAGAAGATATTCCACGACAGAGGTTTAAGTACAGCTGTTGGTGATGAAGGTGGTTTTGCCCCTACTTTAAAAGGAACTGAAGATGCTCTTGAAAGTATTATCAAAGCTATTGAAAATGCAGGCTATAAACCCGGAAAAGATGTTATGATTGCTCTTGACTGCGCTGCTTCAGAGTTTTATAAAGATGGCATCTATGACTATTCAAAATTTGAAGGTGCTACCGGTGTAAAAAGGAATTCAGCACAACAGGCTGATTATCTTGCTGAACTGGTTTCCAAATATCCAATCGATTCAATAGAAGACGGTATGTCTGAAGGCGACTGGGATGGCTGGGTAGCTCTTACTCAAAAGCTTGGAGGCAAATGCCAATTGGTTGGTGATGACTTGTTTGTAACTAATGTTGAATATCTTAAGAAAGGTATTGAACTTGGAGCAGCTAACTCAATTCTTATCAAGGTAAATCAAATCGGTACGCTTACTGAAACCCTCGATGCTATTGAAATGGCTCACAGAGCAGGTTATACTTCAGTTACTTCCCACCGCTCAGGTGAAACTGAAGATTCAACGATTGCCGATATTGCAGTTGCTACTAACAGCGGACAAATTAAGACAGGTTCATTAAGCCGTTCAGACCGTATGGCTAAGTACAACCAGCTTCTTCGTATTGAAGAGGAACTTGGTGAACTTGCTCAGTATGGCTATAAAAAAGTATACAAGAAGTAATTAAAAAGTGTTATATCTGAAAAAAGCCGTAGTAAATACGGCTTTTTTTTATAAAACTATGATTTTAATAACATCGGTCTTCCCCTTCACTGATGAAATACAGTAAAATAAACCCTTGTAAGGGATGAATATTTCAGTAAAACTATTTGCCTTTATCTTTTCCAATCTTTTAAATAATCTTCCCGTTGAATCGTATATCTTCAATTCATCAATATCTTCTGAATTAGTTTTTAAATTTAACATGCCATTGCAGGGATTAGGATAGAAATCTGCTTTGCTTAAGTGAGAATTGCTGACATTTGTTTTGATATGTTTTTTTGCAAATATCTCATAAGAACCGTAACCAGAAGATGTACTGATTTTTAAATAATACGTTCCCGATTGTAAGTTTTCTTTTTTCAACGAATCGGTTTCTCCCATTCCGCCACAATGAAAACAACTACTAATAAAATTCATTTGCTGATTGTATAGTTCTTCATTTATATCTAATGTTTTGTCAGGTTTTGTAATTATTTCCAAATCCATGTTTTCAGGAACATTAAATACAAACCAATCAAAGTTGTCCTGAACTCTTTCATTAGATACATACCCGATATGTCCGGTTCTTGTTATGTCCATTTGCATTGATGTTGCCAGTGTTGCTTCATTGTTCGGTTCCGGATCATTACCATCAGGGATAGAAGTAGGGGTGAACTTGTTTTTAAGCGTATACGACCCCTGACCCGATTCTCTCCATATCTTAACGTAGTATTCCCCGGCCATCAGGTCACTGCGTTTTGTTGTGTCTGAAGCTCCTAAACCACCAACAAAAAAGCGGTCGCCAATCCAATATGTACCAGTTTT